>JALGTY010000009.1 GCA_029821145.1 Candidatus Zipacnadia bacterium | reverse complement strand
CCAGGGGACAGTCCCTGAAGGGACAGTCCCCTCGTGATACGCGGCTGGTGGAGGGGGACTGTCCCTTTAGGGACTGTCCCCCCCATCCACACCGGGTTTTGAAACAGCTTCTAGTAAGGGGGTAGGAGGTACTAGGCCCGGGCCACGCGCCAGAGATGGCTAACCTCCAAGACGTGTCACGCAACGCCGCAAAGCAGGGCGTTGTGTTTCCGCGCCCGTGGTACAGAAGGGAGACCAGCAGATGCATGAACAGTCATTCGTGACGCCAAACGCTTTCGAGGGCTCGGACGTCGAGCGCATCAACGCGGCGATCCAGTCCGCCGCCGGCACCGGCAAACGCGTTGTCATCCCGCGCTGCAATCATGCCGGGAATGGCGAACGGGATGTCTGGCTGCTCGACTCCGCCATCCTCGTGCAGAGCGACACCATCCTGGAGCTCAACAACTGCCACATAAGACTCTCCGACCGATGCCGCGACAACATGATCCGTAGCGCCAACTGCGGAATGGGCCTCACCGACATTCAGCCGATGCGGCAGATCCACATTTATGGTATAGGAAGCGTGCTGTTGGAGGGCGCTGAGCGTCCGCGAGCCACAGGCGACAGCGGCAAGAAGGACTTCAGCATCCGGAACGTCGCCATGAAGGACTCTCACTGCTGGGGGATTTCACTGGAGCGCTGTGCCCACGGGACGCTGCGGGACATCGCTTTTGCATCCACGGCATCCAAGATGATAGATGGCGTTCAGCGGACGATCCTGAACCAGGATGGGATTGATTTGCGTTTAGGGTGTCACGATATCCTGATCGAGAACATCACGGGTTACACCGGCGACGACCTGGTGGCCTTGACTGCCATTGCGAGCGCCGAGAGCATCGCCGGTGCCACTGCATCCACCATGGTCAGCGGTGCCAAAGACCGCGGCGAGGGTCGGGACGACATCCGCCACATCATACTGAAAAACATCAAAGGTTACAGCCGGGGCGCTTGTCAAATCGTCAGGCTGCTGAACACCTCCGGCGTGCGAATGCACGATATCCTGCTCGATGGCCTGATCGACACTTCTCCGGCGGAAGTACAGTGCCGGGCGGCGGTGAAGATCGGAGACCACCACTATGGCAGCGGTGTGGCGCCGGTGGGCGATACATGCCGGATCATCGTCAACAACATCATCAGCAGGTCGCAGCACGCAATTCTGATCGGCGGTTCGCTTTGCGATTCGATCATCAGCAACGTAGTCTGCCACGGCCCGGGCAGCGAGGCGGTGACTTTGGCCTCGGGGCCGGAACACCTCCGCGATGTCACGTTCACCAACGTGGTCACCTGTGCCACATCGAGGTAAGGGCGATAGAGGGGGCCGATAGTGATTGCTTCTACCTATCGAGACTCCAGCAAAACCCTATTGAGCTTATAGCTGCTCTGCAAACGAATAGCGCCTGTTTTGCCCCCGAAAACGAGTACATAACCCGGTTCCGGAGGCCTAACGCGTCAGCAAATCAAACCTCGAGGCGGAACTGACCTGAACACGTTGGCCGGGCCACTGACGGACCGGCACTGGCGTCGCTCGATGACGACCTCGGCTGAAGTCGGGCGGCGGAATGATGAACTCGGGGCGGGGGATTACTCCCCGTATTTCGCTCGTATCTTCTTGGCCTGGTCGGCGATGTCCACGCCCACCTGCTCGCCCCAGGTCTGGAGCAAGCGCTGGTAGACCGGCCCGACCTTACCGTCGCCAACCGGCCGTCCCTCAAACTGCACCACCGGAAGGATGGTGTAGGAACTGGCCGTCAGAAAGGCCTCATCAGCCATTAGGAAATCGTAGGGCTCCAGCTTCGTCTCGTACACCGGCAGGGCTAGTCTGGCGGCCATCTCCATGACATAGGTGCGACTGATCCCGCGCAGGATATTGTGCGGCTCGGGCGTGTAGAGCGTGCCGTCTTTGACCAGGAACACGTTGTAGCTGGTGCCCTCGGCCAGGTAGCCATGTTCGTCCAGGAGCACGGGCCACGACCTCTCCTCGATGCGCGCGGCCTGCAGGTTGGCCATCTGATAGTGCTGCCGCGAGCGCGTCTTGGCCTTCGGGTCAAGGTAACGGCTGGGGATGGCCCGCTGCGACGGGATGACCACGTGGACGCCGTTCTCATAGGCATCGGCCACGCTGGTGATGCGACCAATGACCGGCAGTACGCTGATGATGACCGTCGGGCGCAACGGCTTGGGCAGGAGGTGATGAAGGAGGCTAACCGGCCCGCGCGAGACGTCGTGTCTGATCCAGTAGTCGAGGCCCTCTTCGAAGAGCGGCAGGTTGGCCTCGATGGTGTCCAGCGTAGCCTGCTTCATTTGCGGCGGCGTGAGGCGGCAGTCAATCTCCAGCAGCCTCAGTGAAGCGTGGAGGCGATCGAGGTGGCTATCGAGCATAAAGGGCTGATGATTGAAGGAGCGGGTCATCTCAAAGACCATGTCACCCAGCATGAGAGCATGGTCAAAGATCGAGACACGGGCCTCTGAGAGTGGTACTAGCTCCCCGCTAAAGTAGATTTTCAACTGCAAGAAATCCGACATGCTCTTCCTCCATCTTGAATGTGCAAGGTTGCGTCCCGGTGGGGTCACGTCCGTGAACGGTACCACCTGCAATGAGAGTTTTCAGCCTGTAAGACGCTGCTGCTTTCTTCGCGGGCACGGGGGTTTAGTCCTCCTCAGAACTGTCGGAATGTGTTAGGATGGAGGTGACAACTCGAGGAGCGATAGCTATGGCCAAGCTGCGATCCAATGCCCAGATGAGACTGGGTTCCGCACACGTGTATGACGACGCCGAGGGCATCGCCTCGGACCACTGGTGGAGTGTTCAGCTCTAAGCCACCAGGTCCAGGCGATGCTTGACGTGCGCCTGACCTGCGACGTTGGGCGCAAAGAAAGGGAACCAATGAAAGCCGCGATCTGCACCTCCTTTGACGACATGCTGCCTTTTGCTCAAGCGATCCCAATGATCCGAGAGGCGGGGTTTGAGGTCGTGTCTATCGGCGCCAGGCCCGAGCACTCGGGCTATACGACTGCAGCGGGAAGATCTGCGATGCGGAAGCTGATTGAAGAAAACAGCGTGACGATCGACTCCGTGCATGCGCCTTTTCCGGAGGGTGACCAACTGTTCTCGCTCGATGAGACCGAGCGCCTGGAATCCATCCGCCAGTGCCAGATCGCACTGGATACGGCAGCGGAGCTGGATGGCAGAATCGTGGTTATCCACCTCATCCAGCCGTATGGCATCCCACAAGGCGAAGTGCGGAACAAGATGATCGAGCAGGGCCATCGGAGCGTCAGCGTGCTGGCGGCGTATGCGGCCAGTCGGGGTGTGAAGCTGGCCTTAGAGAACGGGCAGAGGCCGGCTTACGATCAGGTGTTGGCGAGTCTCATGGCCGAATTCAACGATGAGCATGTCGGCTTTTGCTACGATTCAGGTCACGAGAACGTGCAGGGGACGTGTTTCAAAATGCTCGAGCAGTTTGGTCATCGGCTCCTTACCGTTCACATCCACGATAACAAGGGAACGGACACCCATACGCTGCCATATGAGGGAACGATCGACTGGGACAGGTTTCGCAAGATATTTCATGGGCTTGGCTATTCCGGCAACCTGCTCCTGGAGGCTGGCATCAAGCATTCCGAATTCAAGGACCATGCCGTCTTTCTGTCGCAGGCTAGAGAACGTGCCGAGAGACTTCTTCGTTGACGGATTGATCTGTGTTCTGAACCCCGCCTCCTGGTCCACTTGGCATGAGAGTAGATGAAGGTCCATACTCTCAAGAGGAGGGCTGGGAATCATGAAACGGAAACGGTACACGGAGCCGCAGATCGTGTTCGCCCTCCAGCAGGATGAAGCGCGTACCCCGGTGCTGGAAGAAGCGCTACGGCGGGTTGGGTGTGACCGAGATACGACGGCTGAAGCAGTTCGAGGATGATAGTCTTCCGGAGCTGACCTCTGTGGGCGCAGTGCTGGTGAACCTGGCCCTGACTTGGCGTGTCTATAGCAGACGAGCCTCACACGAAAGCGGGAATGTGCCGCCGGCTGGATACGTCCATCCACTCAGTGTGAGGAAACGGATATAGATGAGTTGTGGACGATGAAGCTGAGCAAGACTGCGAAGGCAGTCCTGGTATGTGTTGCCGCGATTGGTATCATGCAGGGATACTGTGGGGAAGCAGGTCGTAGCTAGCCTGTGGTAGATGCTGTAATGAAAGCGCAGCAACGAAGGAATTGAGACAATTCAAGCGAAGGAGAACACAGCAAGTGATCCCCAAGTACAGTCAGAGACTCGCCGTACAGAATTTCTCGCACGCGATAGGGCCGTTTGGCAGTAGTCTCGAGGAGTTGCCGATGGAATGAAGATGACTAGGTGGATCGCACTCATCGTTGTAGTCGTGGTCATCGCCGGAGGGATCATCTGGGCGGTGGCGCTCCGTGGGAGGCAGCACCGTGAAGGCCCGCAGACTGCGGAGGTCGTGCGTCGCACG
Organism: Candidatus Zipacnadia bacterium; assembly: GCA_029821145.1. Lineage (GTDB taxonomy): Bacteria > Armatimonadota > Zipacnadia > Zipacnadales > UBA11051 > UBA11051. The sequence continues at coordinate 24,840 of JALGTY010000009.1, read as the reverse complement.
CTCTCAGTCGGGATCGAGGCCCTTGGCGCCGTGCAGCCGATGGTCGGAGCCGAAGTGCGGGTGGGCGCGCAGGTCTCGGGACGCGTCGAGGAACTCTTCGCCAACGTGGGTGATGTTGTCGAGCAGGGCGAACTGATCGCCCGGCTCGATGACAGCGAGCTTCGGGCACGCGTGGAACGTGCGCAGGCTGACCTGACCGCGGCCGAGGAGAAGTGGCGGGAAGCACAGGCCGCTGCCGCTGCCGCCCCGGAGCAGACCGCCGCCGCTGTGGATGAGGCCCGCAGCAGCCTTGGGGTCGTCCGCGCGCGCCTGCGACAGGTCGAGGCCGACGCTCGCGCGGAACCTGCGCGGGCAGAGAGCGACGTGGACCAGGCCCAGCGCACGCTCGATGCGGGGCGCGCCCGGCTGCAGCAGGCCCATGCCCGTGGAAAGGCCGCCAAACCCGCCTCAGACTCCCAGATCGCGCAGGCAGAGGCCGCCGTGCGCAGCACTCAGGCAAAGCTGGCGCGCGTGGAACGCGGCGCACGGGCTGAGGAGATTGCCAGCGCCGAAGCCGCGGTACGGCAGGCTGAGAGCCGGCTGCGCGAGACCACGCAGAACCTTGAGCGCGCGCTCACGCTCTTCAAGAAGGATTACGTTGCGGCCCAGGAGGTCGATCGGCGTCAGACTGAGTGCGACGTGGCGAAGGGCGACCTCGAGGCCGCTCGCCAGCGCCTGGCGCTTCTGCGCACCCAGTCGCTGCCCGAGGACCTGCAGCAGGCTCGGGCGGAGCTTGATCAGGCCCGCTCGCAACTGGCAGAGGCTGAGAGTCGCGCGGTCGAGGTGGAGCTGGCCGAGCGCGATGTCTCCGCCGCGGCGGCGGAGGTCGCCCGCGCGGAGGCCGGGCTGCGGGCCGCACGTGCTAACACCAGCCGTGTGCCTGTCAGCCGACAGCAAGTCCAGGCGGCGCGGGCGGAGGTGGAGCGAGCCGAGGCGACACTGCGGAAGGCACGGGCGCAGCAGGTGGAAGTGGAGTTGAAGCGCCGGGCCGCCGAGGCCGCTCGCGCACAGGTCGAGCAGGCCCGCGCTGCGCTACGCGAGGCCGAAGCGAAGCTGGGGCATACGCAGATCCATGCGCCCATCTCCGGCGTTGTCGGATCAGTCGCAACGCAGGAGGGTGAGACTGTCGCCGCCGGCCTCACGGCGCCGACCTTCATCACCATCCTGGACCTCAATCGCATCGAAGTACACGCCTTCGTGGACGAGACCGACATCGGGCGGGTCAAGGAGGGGCAGAAGGCGATCTTCTTCGTGGACGCCTACCCGGACCAGGAATTCACCGGCGAGGTGACCGCCATCTACCCGCAGGCGCAGATGGAGCAGAATGTGGTGGAGTACGACGTCGTGATCGCCATCGACGAGCTGCGCGGTCTGCTCAAGCCCGACATGACAGCAAACGCGACCATCATGATGGAGGCCCGCGAGAACGTGCTCGCCGTCCCGAACGCCGCCATCCGCCGCGAGGGCGGCAGGCGCGTGGTCCATATCGAGGAGAACGGCCAGTTCACCCCTCGGCCGGTCGAGACGGGCCTGCGCGACTCCTCGTACACCGAGATACTCAGCGGTGTGCAGGAGGGCGACACGATACTCGTCGGTGAGCTTGAGGGCACAGACAACGGCGGCTGAGCGACCGGACGCAGCCCCGATGGGAGAGTGACAGGCATGATACAGATGAGCTCGATAGTGAAACGCTACGGGGATGGGGAGGCCGCAGTTGATGCCCTGCGGGGAATTGATCTGGCCATCGCAGATGGCGAGTTCGTGGCCGTCGTCGGGCCCTCTGGCTGCGGCAAATCCACGCTCATGAACATCATCGGCTGCCTCGACCAGCCCACCAGCGGTGAGTACCTGCTCAGCGGGCAGGATGTGTCGCGGCTCGAGGACGAGGAGCTGTCTCATGTGCGCAACGCGAAGATCGGCTTCATCTTCCAGTCGTTCATCCTCCTGGCGCGCACGACCGCACTCGAGAACGTGGAGCTGCCGGCGATGTACTCCCAGGACCCGCTCGACGACCATGAGCGGGCGAGGAAGCTGCTGAAGGACGTCGGTCTGGAAGACCGCACTCACCACCTGCCCACCGAGCTTTCTGGCGGCCAGCAGCAGCGCGTGGCGATTGCGCGCGCACTCATCACCGACCCCGCGATCCTGCTTGCCGACGAACCAACAGGGGCGCTGGACACACGGGCAGGCCTGGAGATCATGTCGATCTTCCAGCGCCTCAACGAGGAGGGCCGCACTATCATCATGGTCACCCACGACCTCGATCTTGCGAAACAGGCTCGACGGATCATCAGCCTTGAGGACGGCGCAATCATCTCCGATGGCCCGGTCGAGTCGCCGCGTGATGCCCGCGCCGAGCTCGCCGACATGGCCGAGGAGGTGGGGTCATAATGTCCACCGCAAGTGTGCTGCGCACGGCTTGGAAGAATCTCAAGGGCAACAAGCTGCGCACGTTCTTGATGATGCTCGGCCTCGTCATTGGCATCGCCGCGCTCACCGTGATTCTCGCCGTGGGGGCGGGCACCAAGCAGAAGCTCGAACAGAGCGCCTCACAGATGTTCGCCGGGGCGCCCATCACAGTCATCGCGCAGAAGCCCGGATCGGCATTCGGGCGGGGCCGGGATGCCAGCGTGGCGTCGGCAGTCACCACGCTGACGCGCGACGACGCGCAGGCGATCCTCAATCAGATCGCCAACGTCGAGACTATCGCGCCCACGCAGCGGCAGTCCGACGTCCCGGTGAAGTACCGTGATGCCAGCACCACTACGACGGTCTTCGGCATCGTCCCCGAGTGGCAGCGGCTCCGCAGCTACGACCTCGATGTGGGCGACTTCATCGATCACGAGGACGTCAACGCCGCAAAGCGCGTCTGCCTGATCGGGCAGGCGCTGGTGGATAAGCTGTTTGACGACGCATCGCCGCTGGATGAGACGATCCGCATCGAAGATACGCCGTTCACCGTCAAGGGCATCCTGGCGTCCAAGGGCACTTCGCCCATGGGCGGAGATTTCGACAACCGCGTCATCATCCCCCTCTCCACCTTCTCGCGACGGCTTTACAACGTCACGCACCTGTCACAAGTCGTCATCGGTCTGCACGATCCATCCGAGCTCGAAGCGACGGCATCGGAGGTTGAGGCTCTGCTCGATGATCGCCACAACACTCGCAGCCCCCAGGAGCGCGACTTCCAGGTGCGCCGGGCGGAGCAGATAGTCGCATTCGCGGGACAGACCTCACGGCTGCTGACGGTCTTTCTTGGCATCGTGGCCGCGATCTCGCTCATCGTGGGCGGTGTGGTGATCATGAACATCATGCTCATCTCGGTCAGCAAGCGCACGCGTGAGATAGGCTTGCGTCGCGCGGTGGGAGCCAGCCGGCGTGACATCGAGCGACAGTTCCGCGCCGAGGCGCTAATGATCACAGTCATCGGCGGGGCGGCGGGCGTGGGCCTCGGCAGCCTGGTGGCATGGCTGCTGCCGCTTGTGAGCAAAGCCCCGGCCGCATTCTCATGGATGGCGGTGCTGCTTGCCGCGGTCTTTTCCATCGCTGTCGGCCTGATCTTTGGAATTCAGCCGGCCCGCCGCGCGGCGCGGATGAATCCGGTGGAAGCGCTGCGTTCAGAGTGATGGTGATCTCCGCGTGAGAATCTTCCGCGTCGTTCGAGCCGGCTGGCGCGCCCTCGGCGCCAACAGGATGCGCACCCTCCTTGCGATGCTGGGCATCACCATCGGTGTGGGCGCCGTGGTCGCAGTCGTCTCCATCGGCGAGGGCACGCAACGGGAAATTGACCGCTCCATCGAGGCATTCGGCACGAACCTGCTGCTGATCACACCCGGGCAGACGCGCATCTCCGCCGGACGCGGACAGCGGGCGACAACCTTGACCACGCTTACGGCAGATGATGCCGGCGCGATGGTCGAAGAGCTGCGCGAGGTGGAGATCGCGGTCCCGGCCGCCACCAGGAAGATGGAGTTGAGCTGGGAGGGCGTCACCGCCGAGACCCTCGTAGTCGCCACCACGCCCGACTTCCAGGAAGCGCGTAACTTCCATCCTGCGCGCAGAGAGTTCATCACCGACCACATGGACCGCATCCGCGCTCGCGACGTCGTGCTGGGACAGACGGTCGTGGATACGCTCTTTGCGGGAAGCGATCCGCTCGGCGCGAGGGTGCGGATAGGCCGCGTGCCCTTCGAAGTCGTCGGTGTCATGCAACGCAAGGGCCTCGATATCGGAGGCCAGGACCAGGATGACCAGGTGTTCATACCACTTAGCACCGGCCAGCGTCGCCTGTTCAATATCGCCCACGTCACCACCATCTACGCGAAGGTGCGCGACGGGGAGAAACTGGCGGACACGCAGAGCGAGATCGTCGGCCTGCTGCGCGAGCGGCACCGACTTCGCGATGGGGTTGCTGACGACTTTGCGGTGCAGGACCAGTCGCAGATCATCGCCGCGCAGCAGCAGATCAGCGGCTCTTTCACGCTGCTGCTCACCAGCGTCGGGGGAATATCGCTGCTCGTTGGTGGCGTGGGCATCCTCGCGGTCATGCTTATGTCCGTGCGCGAACGCACCCGCGAGGTTGGTCTGCGGCGAGCGGTTGGCGCCACCCGCAGGGACATCGTTGTACAGTTTCTCACCGAGGCGACAGTGCTCAGCGTGGTGGGCAGCCTCGCCGGTGTTGTTCTCGGGGTGAGTGCGGCAGCCGTGACCGCCGGCCTCACGCAATGGGCGATGGCCTTCTCGCTGCCGGCGGCCACCGGAGCCGTTATCATCTCGGCGGCCATCGGCATTATCTTCGGCATCTACCCCGCCAGGCAGGCCTCACTGCAAAACCCCGTCGAGGCCCTGCGCGGGCGGTAGCGGGCCCCTTCCCTGGCCAGCACTGTGCCGGCACGGTCAAGGCAACGAGAGTGCGACTCGCGACATCAACTCAGGGCAGTCATATCCCCGTCCGAGCCGCTTATCAGTTCTTGATTGCCAGCACGATATTCCCTGCCTTGGTCGCCTCCAGACCGATGGTCATTCTGCCGCTTGCCGGCGGGGCCTGATCCTCGCTTTCCGCCAGGCCGATGAGACCCTTTTCCGAGACGATCTCGAAGGCACTGGTCGTAGCGATCTCCTAGCGGTCTGCGCCGATTTTCCTGAGGTAGATCAACTCGCTTCGTCGCACACCGGTGTAGATGCATACTGCCATCAAGGCATAGTTGCGGAATGCAACGAAGACATCACGATGTTGCTGTGCTGCGTCAAGTATGGCACGAAGCTCGTCTTCGTGCAGGTAGTTGGGTATCGATCGTTCTCGCTTCGGAATAGAGATGCCACGCAGTGGGTTGTCTTCGGCAAGTTCCGTCTCGAGGAGGTAGCGCCACAATGCGCGCAGGGCATGGATGCGGCGGGCGACGGTGTTGTTAGAAAGGCCGCGTCCTTTCATCGCGACAAGCCACGAGCGGATGCACGATTTGCTGATGTCACCTATGTCTGCACCCAGTTTCTGTTTCAACAGATGCTCGCACAAAAGACACAAGTCTGAACGATACGATTTGGCCGTCTGTGTACTATAGCCTCGTTCGGCCTCCAGATAGAGCACAAAGTCTTCGATAGCTGTCTTCATAAGCATTGACTTATGCACACACCTTTCCGTTGTGCCAGCCGTGCTCGTGACAGCATCATGTGCTCAAAGCGTGTTGACTTAGGGGAAACTACGACGGGGTTTTACAGCGCAACGAAAACTCGGGTTACAGTGCGCTCTGGAGGCCTGTTTTGGTCACAATTGGCCTACTTATGTGCCAGAGTGTGGGTCTATGAGCCGAATTATGTTGCGTTGCCTCGCCTGCTGTGTCCCTAAGTCAAGGCTCATGAACACAACAATAACTCAGGTCATAATGCTGTCGGCATCGCTGGCAGCCCTTCTGGATGCAGCATACTCCCTCAGCCAGCCGCATTCCAGTTGTAGCAGGGCAAGCGGGGCAGGACACTCTGATGCAGAAGTCGTGCTGGGCCGAGGAGGTCTTTCCGGATATTGCGTTGAGCGCCACGGCGTGCAGGCTGTCGCCAGCGCAATGGCAGGCACGGACAAGGAGAAAGGGGGTGAGGAGGCGAAGTGTGCTGCAAGTGGGGCGTATGCGTCGAGAAGCGCAGACTGTGTGGCGGGCGAGAAACGGCAGAGCAGCCGGGGAAGCCGGAGCAGACAGTGGCCGAGCGAATTCTGATAGTAGAGGACGAAGCGAGTGTGGCCGAGGGCGTTGCGTACACGCTGGGGCAGGAAGGCTTCGAGGTTGCGGTAGCGGCGGATGGCAAGGCGGCTCTGGATGAGTTTGAGGCGTGGAAGCCGGACCTGGTGATACTGGATCTGATGCTGCCGGAGATCAGCGGGTGGGACCTCTTTGGGGCTTTTCGGAAGCGTCGGGAAGTGCCGGTGATCATGCTGACGGCGCGAGTTGAGGAGCCGGACCGTGTGGCCGGGCTGGAAATGGGGGCAGATGACTATGTGACTAAGCCGTTCAGCATGAGGGAGCTGGTGGCTCGGGTGCGGGCGGTGCTGCGTCGCTCAGCGGCGGATGACGCAGAGGGAACTGAGGGGACGCTGACGAAGGCCGGGGTGACGCTGGACGCCGAGAAACATGAGGCAACGGTGTCGGGCAGGCCGGTTGAGCTGTCGCCGAAGGAGTTCGACCTGCTGGCGTATCTGATGAGACATTCGGGACGGGTGCGGCCGCGCCAGGAGATCCTCGCGGCGGTGTGGGGAGAGAGCGAGTACGTGGACGAACGGACGGTGGATGTACACGTGCACTGGCTGCGGAAGAAGATAGAGGCCGAACCGGGGCATCCGCAGCGCATCGTTACCGTTCGCGGTGTGGGCTACAAGTTTGTGGACGGTGAATGAGGATGTCATTCCGCTGGAAGATAACTCTGAGCTTCACACTGTTGGTCGCTGTTGCCTTCGGGCTGCTCGGCGCGTATCTTCATGTCAGTGTGGGGCTCCATACGACGGAACAGGTGCGGGAAGGCCTGCTTGCTGAAGCACGGTTGATCGCGAAGACGTTGCCCGAGCCGCCGTGGGAGCCGAGTAGGGAACTGCAGCGGGTGGTCAAGGAACTGGACGATGCGGCCGCGGCGCGGGTAACTCTGATCGCGAGAGATGGCACTGTCGTCGCCGACAGCCGGCATGCCCCGGGCACTATGGATTACCATGGCAACAGGCCGGAGCGAGTTGAGGCAGTCGAGCGGGGCTGGGGAAGTGCCACACACTACAGCAAGACACTCGGGGTTGATATGCTGTATGTTGCCGTTGCCATGCCGGGCGAGGCAGGTGTCGGGACGACGCGGGGCAAAGCTGTCATCCGTCTGGCAATGCCGTTGACGGCTGTCGGTATGGCCTCGGCCAGATTGCGGACGGTGCTGGGAGGGGCGTTTCTTGTCGCGATGGTTGCTGCATGGCTGGTATCCCACAAGCTGGCCGGGAGCCTGACGGAGCCGGTGCAACGGCTGGTCCGCGTGGCTCGGCGCGTTGGGGCTGGGGACCTGGAAGCGCGCACGGAGGGCATAACGGGCGTGGAACTCGCGATGCTGGCCGAGGTTTTCAACAACACCGTCGAGCGTCTCGCCGGCCTCGTCGCCGCCTCAGAGAAGGAGCGCAGGTACTATGCCACCATACTTGAGCAGATGACCGATGCCGTGGTTGTCGTAGATGAGCAGCGACGGGTGCAGTTCGTGAACCGCAGCTTTGGCGACATGTTCGGTGTGGAGGTTGAGCGGGCAGCCGGGCAACTGCCTGAAGCGGTATCTCTGAACTACGAGTTGAGCAATCTGCTGGCACGAGCAGTAGGACAAGGGACTGCACAGCGCCATCAGATCCGGCTGCTGCATCCGGAGCCACGAACTCTCATCGCGGTGGCGGCGCCGCTGGTGGGGGACGGAGAGGCTGTCATGGGAGCGGTCGGGCTGCTGCACGATGTGACTGACATGGAGAAGGCCGACGAGGTGCGGCGGGACTTCGTATCTAACGCGAGCCACGAACTGCGGACGCCCACCGCCGGCATCAAGGCACTCGCAGAGGCGCTCCAGGGAGGGGCGTTGGAGGATGCCGAGAAGAGGCCGGAGTTCGTGGACCGGATCATCGAGACCGTGGAACGCCTCGGCGATATCCTCGACGACATGCTCACGCTGACACGTGTGGAGCGAGGGCAGGAATTGCTGCGCCCTGAGTGGGTGGAGGTGGTGGGGGCCTTCGACAGGGCACTGTCGCAGATTGGCGCGGCGGCCACGGCAGATGGCGTGGCTGTCAGCAGCCAGTTTGAGGACGGCGACCGTGTCCATGCCGACCCCGACAGCCTGCAGACGGTCTTGATCAATCTGTTGGACAATGCGGTGAAATACACAGCGGCGGGCGGTGAAGTCGTGCTGAGTGGCAGCAAGGCGCCGGGCGGCTACGAAGTTGCTGTCAGTGATACCGGCATCGGCATCCCGGCCGAGGACCTGGACCGGATTTTCGAACGGTTCTACAGGGCGGATAAGTCGCGGGACCGAGCGGCAGGCGGCACCGGATTGGGTCTGGCCATTGTGAAGCACATCGCCGAGGCGCACGGTGGTGAGGTAGCTGTTGACAGTGCGCCTGGCAGAGGTTCCACATTCCGTGTGTTCTTCCCCGACGGTTCCCAGACGTAGTCAAGCGGCAGTGCCAGGCGCTGCCTCGTGATCTCGTATTGTCCCTCGGAAGCCGGTCTCCGCAAGACGTTGATACCCCCCGATTGTCGCTGTTGACCCCATGCCGGCGCTGTGATGCCCCACTTTGGGCGCAGCCTGGTTTCTTAACACAAGCTTACCGCTCCCATAACTGCAGCTTAACAGCCGACCGGTATACTGCCCCCATACGGACCTCATTTCGGAGCCGGAAGCATGGCGGCAACAACAACTGACGTACAGAGGAGAATGGAATGAGCAAGTGGATGGTCGGGTGCGTTCTGATGCTGACAGTGCTGTGCAGTGCTCTCGCGATGTCGGTGGCAAGCGCGGACCTGAAGATCAGCGGCTACACGCAGGCGAGGTTTCTCGATACCGAGACGGATGGGAGCGACTACGATTTCGATTTGAGACGCGTGCGGGTGAAGGTTGCAGGGCCGGTGAATGACGATGGGACGGCGATCAAATTGCAGATTGACCTGGGGAAACTGGACGATGACGGGGATGTTGTGCTGAAGGATGCAACGATCACGCACCCGCTCGGAGATGAGTGGAAGGTGCGAGTGGGCTTCTCCGACATGATGTTCGGGGAGGATGTTGGGTACTCGAGCTCGAAGCGGCTACCGTTCGAGCGGGCGAAAGTGACTCGCTCGCTGTTTCCCGGCGAGAAGGACACGGGCATCTAATTCTTCTACAAGCCGAAGGACAAGGCGAGCAATGTGCCCCATGTCACGGTCGGTTACTCCGACGACCTGGAGAAGATGGACGACAAGCTGTTCACGGGCGGGGCCACACACGATGATTCCGAGGCGTTGGTGGCAAGCGTGAAGTGGCCGCTGCGGAACAAGGGTGCGGCAGGGCTCAGCTACATGAGGGCTTCGCGGGATGGCTTTGATGCGGGCGGCGCTCCGCTTGGTTACCATGACGATGTGTGGGCCGCTCACGTGCGCTACAATGGGCGCAAGGGCTTCAACTTCCAGGGCGAGTACTTCAACGGCAGCCGGAAGGAAGTTGACGTGGACGGCTGGTATGGCACGGTGGAATACACGCCGAAGGAGAGCAAGACGACATGGTTCTACCGCTATGACATCTACGACGATGGCGATGTGGACGACTACAAGCGGCACACGTTGGGCGCGGCTCAGACACTCGGGAAGCGCTCGCGGCTCACGCTGCAGTACGAAGACATAGACGATGAGGGGACCAACGGTTCAACGCTGGGGCTGCAATGGCAGGTGAAGTACTGAGGGACGGCTGAGGTCTCATGCAGGCGGCATGACGCGACGTACACTTGGAAGGAGAAGATGAAAAGATGACAGGCAGGAGAATGATGATCGCGGCTTTGGCCATCGTGTTGGCAGTTAGTATGATTGGGGCTATTGGTGGTTGCGCCCGGCGTCAGATGGAACCGGTGCAGATTGCGACGGAGCCGCCACAGGCGTCGTCGCAAGCGGGGACCATCAGACAAATCGGCTCGACTACGGTACTGCCGATAGCGGAGGCCTGGCAGAAGAAGTACAACGAGCGTCATCCGGATGTGAGCATCGCGGTATCCGGCGGGGGCTCAGGCACCGGGATCAAGGCGCTGATCGCAGGCACCGCGGAGATAGCTGACGCCTCGCGCGCGATCAAGGACAAGGAGAAGAAGCAAGCAGATGAAGCGGGAATCGAGCCGGTCGAGCATACTATCGCCTATGACGGCATCGCCGTGATAGTGCATCCAGACAACCCGCTTGACGTGTTGTCTGTCGAGCAACTGTCCGACATCTTCTCCGGCAAGGTGAGGGATTGGAAGGACGTCGGCGGCGACACGAGCGAGATCCAGATCGTCAGCCGCGACTCGGCGTCAGGTACGTATGAGGCTTTCAAGGAGATGGTAGTCACGTTGGGCAAGACTGACAAGGAGCGCGACTACGCACCGGAGGCACTGAGGCAGTCCTCGAACCAGGGAGTGCTGACGATAGTCGCGCAGACGAAGACCGCGATTGGCTACGTGGGGCTCAGTTACATTGATGATACGGTGAAGGGCATTAGGGTGATCCCGATGGGCGGCGAGGAGGCCGTGGAAGCCACCGTCGAGGCAGTGAAGGATGGCAGCTACCCGGTGTCGCGGTCGCTGTATATGTACACGAACGGCGAGCCGACCGGTGCGGTCAAGGAGTATCTGGACTGGGGCAAAGGCGCAGCGGGCCAGGCCATCGTTGCGGAGCTTGGCTTCGTGCCGGTAGCAGACTAGTCGCGGCAGGCAGAGAGGGGCTCCTCATGTCCTCCCCCTGAGGAGCCTTCTGCTCGGCGCCGGACAGGAATAAGCGATTTGCGAGGCAGGGATGAACAGGACGAGACGTGAGGCGTGGGAGTGGATCATCGAGCGAGTGAATCAGATGGCGGGCATCATTGCCATCGTTTTTGTGCTGCTGATCTTTGTGTTCCTCTTCGACAACGCACTTCCCGCGTTGAGAGCACATTCGCTCTCCGAGCTTCTGGGCGGGAGGCGCTGGTCGCCAACTGCGGAGCCGGCACAATTCGGCATGCTGCCTCTCGTGTTGGGTTCGCTGTATGTCACCGTGGGTGCGATGGTGCTGGCGGTACCGTTGGGACTTGCATGCGCGGTGTTCATCGCGGAGGTGGCGCCAAAGCGAGCCCGGGAGGTGCTCAAGCCGGCGGTGGAATTGCTGGCGGCGATCCCGTCGGTGGTGTTCGGCTTCCTGGGGATGCTGCTGATAGGTCCGTGGCTGGCTGAGATGTTGGACCTTCCAATCAGCCAGTTTGCAGCGCTAGGGTCGTTGCTCCTGGCATTCATGGCACTGCCGACTATCGTCTCGGTTTCGGAGGACGCGATTCGCTCCGTGCCGGTGGCGCTGCGCGAGAACTCGCTGGCGTTGGGAGCGACTCACTGGCAGACGATATGTCGGGTGGTGCTGCCGGCCGGCCGGTCCGGGGTCATTGCGGCGATGATGCTGGGGCTGGGACGGGCAATAGGGGAGACCATGACGGTACTGATGGTAACCGGCAATGCGGCAGTGATACCACGAGGCCTCGTAGGATTTCTGCGTCCTGTGCGCACGATGACTGCGACGATAGCGGCGGAGATGGGGGAGACGGCGTTTCACGGTGAGCACTATCATGCTCTCTTTGCAGTTGGCCTGATACTGTTTGTCATTGCGTTCGCCACGAATACGATAGCGGACGTGGTGGTGCGTCGTGCGGGGAGGCTGAAGTGATGAAGTCGCGGCACACTATCAGCCCCAAGACGGTCGAGAAGGTGGCCTTCACCGGCCTCTGGGTGGCAGCGGTAATCGTTATCGTGCCGGTGGTCGGGATTGTCTTGTACATGCTCGTGAGGGGCTTCGGGGCCTTGAGCCTGGACATGTTCCGGGTCAGCACTGATGGCCTTTTGCCGGCGATAGTAGGGAGTTCGGCGCTGGTGATATTGACTGCGGTGATAGCGGCGCCGCTGGGAGTGGCGGCAGCGGTCTATCTGAATGAGTATGCGCATGAGGGGCTGTTGGTGCGTTTGATCCGGCTGGCGATCGTGAACCTTGCCGGCGTGCCTTCGGTCGTGTATGGTCTGTTCGGGCTGGCGCTATTTGTGATGATGTTGCAGCTTGGGCGTTGCCTGCTGGCGGGTGCGTGTACGCTTGCTCTGCTGGTGCTGCCGCTGGTGATCAGTACCTCGGAGGAGGCCTTGCGCCAGGTGCCGCACAGGTTCCGGCAGGCCTCGTGGGGTCTGGGCGCTACCAGATGGCAGACGATTCGGCGGGTAGTGCTGCCGAACGCTTTCCCGGGCATCATAACAGGCCTGATTCTCTCGATTGGTCGCGCGGCTGGGGAGACGGCGCCGATTCTATTCACGGCGGCCTTCTACTCCCTGTCGCATCCCTTCCCGCGCTCGCTGTTTGATGAGATACTGGTACTACCGTACCAGTTGTTTGTGATGGCTACAGAGGCGCCTGGCGTGAGCGCCGAAGAGAAGTGGGCAACCGCTTTCGTACTGGTGGCGCTGGTCGTGGGTCTGAACGTGGCGGCGATTGTTATCAGAGCGCGTTTGCGCAGAGCACATAGGTGGTGAGAGTGTTGTCCGAAGAAGCGGCCCGGCCGTGGACGCATGATGAAAGAGCCGTCCCGCCGCCGGATGAATTGATAGCAAGGCCACCGGGTGAGATACGGATGGAGGCCCGCGACCTTGACATGTACTACGGCGATTTCCAGGCGCTGAAGGAAGTAGAAATCGCGATTCCGGCGCAGCAGATCACGGCGCTGATCGGGCCGTCGGGGTGCGGCAAGTCGTCGTTCCTGCGCTGCCTGAACCGGATGAATGATACAATCGAGGGCACGCGCATCGAGGGGCTCGTGCAACTTGACGGCGAGGACATCTACGCGAAGGGAGTGGACGTTGTGGAACTGCGCAAGCGGGTGGGCATGGTGTTTCAGACGCCAAATCCGTTCCCGATGTCCATCTACGACAACGTCGCATACGGGCCGCGATTGCACGGAATCACTGACCGGGAAGGCCTCGACGAGGTGGTGGAGCAGAGTCTGAGGCAGGCGGCGCTATGGGACGAGGTGAAGGAGAAGCTGAGGCAATCGGCGCTGGGATTGTCCGGAGGCCAGCAGCAGCGGCTCTGCATTGCCCGAGTTCTGGCGGTAGCGCCGGACGTGCTGCTGATGGATGAGCCATGCAGCGCGCTGGACCCGACGGCGACATTCAAAATTGAGGAATTGATGCTGGAATTGATGACCAGCTATACTATAGTCATCGTGACTCACAACATGTACCAGGCCTCGAGGGTGTCGCGGTACACAGGCTTCTTCATGCTGGGGGAGTTGATCGAGTACGGGCCGACTGTGGGCATCTTCGAAAACCCCCGGGATCGGCGCACTGACGACTATGTGCGCGGCAGGTTCGGTTAGGAGATAGGGATCATGTTACGCAGTCGCCAGGCATTTGATGAGCAGTTGACCCAGTTGCACCAGCGTTTGCTTCAGATGGGCTCTTTTGTTGAAGCGATGCTTGAGAAGTCAATGCGATCACTAACGCAGCAGGATGTCAATCTGGCCCGCGAAGTGATTTCTGCCGATGATGTGGCCGACGAAATGGACCTCGAGATAGAGAAGCACTGCATGCGGTTGCTGGCCCTGCAGCAGCCGATGTCGAAGGACCTGCGGCTGATCGGTACGGTGATGAAGGTGATCGCCGATGTGGAGCGGATTGGGGACTACTCGGTGGACATCGCCCGGACCGCAATCAAGCTGGCCGGGCGGGAGTACTTCAAGCCGCTAGTGGACATTCCGCGTATGGCCGAGATGGTGCGTGCGATGTTGCGGCGCGCACTTGAGGCACTAGTTGGCAACGACCTGGAGATAGTGGCCGAGGTGATCGAGCGCGACGACGAGGTTGACAAGATGTGGTACAGTCTGCTGGACGAGATCGAGGTGATCATGCAGGAACGGCCTGAGACCGTACCACAGGCGGTCTCGTTGCTGCTGGTTGCGCGTTACCTGGAGCGAGTGGCCGACCACACGGTGAACGTCGCCGAGCGCGTGGCCTACATGGTAACCGGGGAGTTCGAGGCCCTGGCCCCGACTCACCGGTCGGACTACCAGTTGCCTGACGAGAACACGACTGGTTAGAAATCCGGCCGGAAATGCGGCTTTCCGGATGTGTTCTGAACCCCGAAGCTTGCGCCACTTGGCATGAGAGTAGATGAAGGTCTATACTCTCGAGAAGAGGGCTGGGAATCATGAAACAGAAACGGTACACGGAGCCCCAGATTGTATTCGCCCTCCGCGCGGTGTCAATCGCGCTCTGCAACCGCTTCCGCCCAATTGTTTGAACGTCCTACCGTAGCCACTCGAGAAGGAGTTGCGTCATGACCAGACCTGGCATTGTTGCGTCCGCCACCATTGTGCTCATCGCACTAGCAGGATTAGTGCCGGCTTGTGCAGCCGATATTCCACCTATGCCACCCCTCAAGACCTTCCACACGGAAGTGCCCGTTGCCCGTGACGGGAGCGCAGTGTGCGTCATAGCCGTGCCGCCAGGGGACGGATATCGGCAACTTGGCGAGAAGCTCGCCTCAGCAATACAGACGGCTTCAGGCGCCGTGGTCCCGGTCCGGGATGCGTCGCTAATGAGCGTGGATGACCTGGGTCGGACCAATCTCATCCTACTGGGATACTTTGCCACCAATCCACTCATCGGTCGCCTCTATGACGGCTATTCCGTGGCTGTTGACAGCCAATGGCCCGGCGCGGGTGGGTATGTCATCCGTACCGTCCACGACCCCCTGGCCAGCGGTACGAGCTGTGTCTGCCTCAGCGGCGCCGATGTCGCTGCTACAGGCCGGGCCGTTGATGACTTCATCTCCACGCTGCCCGCGAAGGACAGCATCGCTATTGGCCACACTCTGCGAGTAGTTCTCCCCAACGGCCAGTTGGCGTACACGCCGGCCGCCGATAAGATCCCTGCCCGCATCGAAGCCGCCAGAGATAAGAAATTCCGCACAGCCTCGTCGCTGTTGACTGCCGCGGGTTACAACTACTTCCGCACAGGCAACCCGGATGAAATAGAGGTCTTCAAAGGCATTTTTCCCCATGTCATGAAGGCGGGCCGCAGTCTGGGTCAGATCGGTGACATGATGGCCCTGGTGGGGGCCATGCCTGCCTGGGATGCCATGGAGGAGGCCCCGCAATTTAGCGGGCGCGACCGGGAGCAGATCACGGCTGCATTCTGGGAGCTGACACACCGTTTTGCGCTTGCCGGCGCAAAAGCCGAAGATCGCCCGACCCCTCCGGGCAACAATACCAATGCGCGCACGGCCTCCGATATGGCCCGCTATTGGATGACATACTATGGTGTGGACGCCGGGGGACTGTGGTCCTGGGTCAACACCTACTTCCGCAGTCAGGCCAAGTTCTGGCGGCCCTCCGAGGACTGTCCGGGCTACGGCGGCTCGACCATGATGGACCTGTTGTACTGGGCACTGCCCTTCGGCTACGAGCAGTACTGGCAGGATGGCACCGGCCGCAAGCTTGCCGACTATGGTTTCGCGGTGATGAACAATCTGGGCGGTCATGCGGGGTTCGGCGACACCAGCGCCTGGATGAACCCTGGCCACTGGCCAGTAATCCTGCGAGTGGCGGCCTGGAAGCTGCAAGACGGCCGTTACCTGTACGCTGCGCAGCGGGCAAAAAGGTCGGCAGGCAGGCTCTTTGCCAGCACCTATGTCCAGGACCAGCTCCAGCCCGAGAAGCCGGCGGAAATGATGGGAATCCATGTCGTCGAACTGCCGGGCTGGGTATATAAATACCGCGAAAACCTCCGCACCGCGCCGACCTTCATGAACAGTGTGCTGGATGCCGACCCGGTGCCACCGCGCGCGGAGTGCTTCGACAAGATCGTCTTCCGCACCAGCATGGACCCGGAGGACCAGTACCTCATCCTGGGCGGAATCTCACACGGCTATCACGCCCATCCCGATGGCAATGCGATCATCGAGTACACCGATAGTGGGCGCTACTGCCTCTTTGACAGCGGATATTTTGTGCCTGACACCATAGAGCACAATACAGTGATTGTCTTCCGTGACGGGCTGTTTGAGCCGGTGCCGCGCCTCACGGGCCTTGCCACTCTGGGTGACTTCACCCGCCTCGGCATGGTGCAAACTTATGTGCACGGCTATAACGGAGCCGACTGGCGGCGCAATATCATCTGGCGCAAGGAGAAGTACTTCCTGGTGATTGACGAGATTGAGGCGGTCGAGCCAGGGAACTACGGCCTCCTGGCAGTGTTCCGCACGCTGGATGATGATCAACCAGAAGTCGGCAAGGACCGCGTTCGTGCGGTATCCGCTGGCCGTGCCTTCAACATCGTCAGCGGCTCCCACGCCAGCTTCCGAATCGCCGGTACCAGACCTCCGGTGGCCGTACGTCATGCGGTATTGGAGAGCAAGACCGCTCGCATGAAGGCCGGTGACGTCACCCGCTTGAGCAATCTGTTGTACGCCGATGATCTTGATGGGTGGAAGTACGAGATGGTTCCGGCCGGTGATGGAGCCGTCATGATCAGCAGTCCCGAAGGGTACGCCGTGGCCGGCGTCGGCCCATGCCAGCCGCTCGCCGGGATGAGCATTGTCGCCGAGCAGTTCCATGTATCCCGCGATGCCTTTGCCATGACAGGTGCATGCGCGCTCGACATCGGCCAGGCGGTATTCCGGTCCGAACAGCCGGTGAATATCGAGATCAACCTGGGCAGTACCGCGACCGGGAGCATAGACGCCGAGCAGGACACCAACATCTGCCTGCCCGCCGCAGGCTCGGAAGTCAGACTCGATGGCCGGACAGTGCAGACGAGGCCAACAAGCCACGGGGCCTGTTTTGGGGTTCCCGCAGGCAGGCACCGACTGGCCTTCAAACCGTCTGTCAGTGGCTTTGATGTGAGCTCATGGGCTGGTGCCTATGAGCAGTTTGGCCGACACCATGAGCAGAAGCTTGCGGAACTGGAAGCGGCTCCCACAGGGCGCCGCATGGAAGCGGCATGGGCCGTCAACAACAGCCTGACTGCCGACCCAGGCGAAGAACGCCCCGCAGTGGTCAATGATCTGGTGGCCCACGATATTGACGGTGATGGGGCGGACGAAGTGGTGAGCGTGGCCGGGCCCCTGGTCAAATGCATCACCGGTTCCGGAGACGTCGTCTGGGAGAAGACACTCGAAGCCGAGGCGCTGTGTGTGGAAGCCTGCGACCTGGATGGCGACGGTTTCAGTGAGGTTGTGGTGGGCGCCGCCGACTTCAAGCTTTATTGCTTCGACCGTCAGGGCAGGGAGCGCTGGTCGGTTCTCACCCCTGCTGACCGCGCCTATCCCGAACGTGAGCCAGCCCACGGGCGCGTCGAGGTTGTAGGGTGTGCCGATATCGATGCAGACGGTGACGCAGAGATTGTCATCGGCTGCAGCCACCAGCGGGGCGGCATTAACTGGCACGCATACGCCTACAGTCACGATGGCAAGCTGTTGTGGACGGCGCTCAACTGGGCCCACCAGCCCACCTCCATCAGCTTCGTGCCGATGCAGGACGGGAAACTGGCCTCTCTGATATCAACGACCTACAATGCCGCCAATGTCTTCGGGCCGGACGGGAAGAAGATAGGCATCGTCGGGGTCGGGTACCATGGAGCGGCCACGACCACGGCGGCGGGTGACATAAATGGCGACGGGATTCCGGAGCTACTGGCCGGTTCGCGCGTCGGCGGCATTCACTGTACCGTGCCCAATGATCCGCCCGGCCTCGAACTCACCGGGAGATTGTACGGCAGGGAGGGCAACCAGACGGCGAACAGAGAGCTGTGGGCCAGGTTCATGGGCGCCGAGGTAACCAAGCTGGCGTTGAGCGACCTCACCGGTGACGGGAAACTCGAAGTGATCGCGGGGTCCAGGAGTTTCTACCTGCTGGTTATGGACGCGGCAGGGGAAGCTATCTGGGCCAGAAACATCGGCGAAGCGGTCACGGACGTGGTAGCTGCCGATCTCGATGGCGACGCTGCCCCCGAGATAGCGGTGGGCACGGGGGCCGGACTGGTGAACGTGGTGGACGCGCGCGGACAGATGGTCGGTGCGCTGCGCGCCGGCGGCCCCGTGAGCAAGCTTGCGGTAGCAGATCTTAACGGTGACGGCCGACAGCAACTGGTCGCCGCTGCGGGCAGTCGCATTCACGGGGACATCAAGTGAGCCCGATATGGTTGAGGACCAGGGCGGTATCGAACCCCGCAGGCGCTTGGCGGCCACCCCCATGGGGGTGGAAAGGGCATCAAAGACACGGCACAAACGACCCAACGGCAACGACAAGAAATTTGCATACAGGCTGAAAACTCTCATTACAGGTGGTACTAAGACGGCGGCCAGGACACCGGGCCAGACTAACGCATTAGAGTTGGTAGCGTTATTGGTCGCAGGTCAGACAGTCTGAGCAGAAGGTCAGGAGCGAGGTGCAGCGGATGTCAGAGGCGATGCAGGCGGCGTTCTTCGCGGGCAACGGTGCGGTGGAATTGCGCAAAGTCCCGGTGCCGGAGCCGGGGCCCGGCGAGGTGGCGCTGGACATCCGCGCCTGCGGCATCTGCGGCAGCGACCTGCACCAGTTCGAGGGCCGTTGGCCCCAGCCGCAGTTTGTCGTCGGCCACGAGATCGCCGGGGAAGTCTGCGTCGTCGGCGAAGGTGTGAACGAGTGGGTAATTGGCGACCGGGTCTGCGTTGAGCCGTTCCTGTACTGCGGGACTTGCCGCTATTGCATGGCAGGCCGGTACTATCAGTGCGACGCGATGGGCTTTCTGACCATCACCGCTGACGGGGGCTTCGCTGAGAAGATGGTCTGCCCGGCATACGCACTGTACCGCCTGCCCGGGAATGTGGACTTGGCTAGCGGAGCGCTGGTCGAGCCGCTGGCGGTGGGGGTGCATGCCGTGCGGGTGGTTGAGGTCAACGGCGCGGACGAGGTGCTGGTACTGGGCGCGGGAACCATCGGCCAGATGACCGCCGCCGCGGCGAAGGCCTTCGGCGCACGCAAGGTGGCGATCACCGCGCGCCATGGGTATCAGGCGGAAGCCGCTCGCAGGCTCGGGATCGACGACGTGTTGACCACGGAGCCCGAGATGCTCCAGCAACAGGTCACCAATACGTTCGCCGCCGGGCCGAGCGTGGTCTTCGAGACCGTCGGCAGCGCGTGCGGAACCTTCCAGCAGGCCGTGGACCTCGCCGGCAGGTTGGCACGGGTCGCGCTGCTCGGCGGCAACACTGGCCCGGTTGACAGCTTCGATTTCTCCCCCATACCCACGAAGGAGCTGACTCTCCACGCCCCGCTGGCCTATTCTCAGATCGGCACGAGGCGGGATTTCGAACTGGCTGTCGAACTGCTCGCGGCCGCCCCTGAGGCATACGCGCAGCTCATCACCCACCGTTTCTGCTTGTCCGACATCCAACAAGCCTTTGAGCTGGCGACGCACAAGAGCAGTAGTAAGGCCATTAAGGTCATGATGGTGCGCTGAGTTGTCGGGCGCGGATGCCGCCAAGGGAAAGTCAGGCAGCGACACTATGACTCGAGTGAAATGGTTGCTGGTCGGAGCCGGAGATATCGCGACCAGGCAGGTCGGTCCCGCCCTGGTCGAGACGGAGAACTCGGAGCTGGTCGCGATTTGCGATCTCAACCAGGAGCGCGCAGCGGGACTGGCGGAGCGGCTCGGGGTGAGGACAGTCTACGCGGACTACGCCACAGCGCTCGCCGAGAGTGGAGCCGATGCGGTCTACGTTGCGACACCGCAGAGTACCCACATCGATCTGAGCCTGGCGGCGCTCAAAGCCGGCAAGCATCTGCTCTGCGAGAAACCGCTGGGGCTCAACGGCGCGGAATGCCTGCGGCTCCTGGAGGCCGCCCGCCGATCAGACCGAATGACAAGCTGCTCCAACTACCGCCGCCTGTCCGAGCAGTACAAACTGACGGACGCCATGTTGAAACGACAGGAGATCGGGAGACTAACCGGCGGCTGGGCCGTCTACTCCACCCCGTACTACAATCCCGGCCAGACGCCCATCCGCAAGGCGCTTGGCTGCAGCCGGATCAAGGAGTTGGGCTTCTACCTGATCGACATTGCCCACAACTTCTTGGGGATGCCGTCCGCCGCCACGGCACAGGCCAGCATCCTCAACCAGGCGGTCATGAATGATGTGGAGGAGATCGCCACGGTGGTCCTGAGATTCCCCGGCGGCGAGATGTTCACCATCATCTTCAATTGCAGCTCCCCGGGGACCCGGCATGAGCTGGAGCTGTTCGGCTCCGAGGGACGCATCTACTGGCCACAGTGGCCGCCGCATGGCAATGGTCCGGTCGTCAAGATCACTCGTGCCGGGACGGAGCGGATCGAGGCACAGACTACGAAGAACTGGCATCGGCCGATGATTGAGGACTATGTCGAGGCCTTGCTGAAGGGGCGCGAGCCGGTGTGCACGCTCGAAAGCGCCGTCAAGACGGAGGTCATCACCGACGCGATCTTCCGCTCCATCGAGAGCGGGTGTGTTGAACCCGTTGCCTGGGGGAAGTGACCATGAGAATCTTGCTGATAGGCGGAACCGGCTGTCTCAGCGGGGATATCGCCGCCTTAGCGGCGCAGAACAGCGGCGTTGAGGTGCACCTGCTCAACCGCGGCAACCGCCCCGAATTCGTCCCCTCTGGGGCGCACTGCATCCAGGCGGACATCTCCAAGCCCGACGAGGTCCGCGCGAAGCTCCAGGGGATGGACTTTGACGTGGTGGCGGATTTCCTCTCGTACGGGGTGGACCGGCTCGACAGCAACCTGGACATATTCCGTGGCCGCTGCGGCCAGTACATCTTCATCTCCTCGGTGGCGGTCTACCGGACGAGGTCGCCCAGCGAGATCATCACCGAGGACAAGACCATGGTCGGCAACACGCTGTGGTCGTATGCCCGGAACAAGCTCCTCGCCGAGCGGCGGTTGCGGGCGGAACACGAGAGCAGCGGCCTCAACTACACGATCGTCCGCCCGGCCTTCACCTACAACAGGCTCCGCATCCTCCACCCGGTCGGACCGAACCACCAAACCCACTCCTGGACCATCGCCAATCGCGTCCTGCAAGGCAAGCCCTTGCTGATGCACGATGACGGCAACGCGCTGTGCACCGTCACCCACACCGAAGACTTCGCCAAGGCTTTCGTCGGCCTCTGTGGCAACCGTGCGGCGTTCGGCGAAGCCTTCCACATCACATCCGATGAGTTCCTCACCTGGAACCGGGTGGCGGAACTGGTCGGGGACGCGCTCGGCGCCAAGCCCAAGCTCTGCCACGTCCCGGCGCACGAGCTGGGGTTCGAGCTGGGCGGGGATTTCGGCGAAAAGCTCATCTTCTTCGCCAACAACGGCGTCTATGACAGCAGCAAGATCCGGGCGCTGGTCCCGGAGTTCGTCTGTACCACGCGCTTTGCCGAGGGGATTCGGCGCACCATCCAGTTCTACCTCGACAACCCGGAGTTCCAGGTGGTGCACGAGGAGTTCGACAGGAGAATGGACGAGATTGCGGAGGGATACCATGCCCAGGCCGTTCGATGAAGTTCGCGATCAGTTGGAGAGACAGTATCTGGACGCCAGGTTCGCCCCGGCGTCCGGCCTCTCCAGGGAAGAGCTTCTCGCGGAGCTTGAGCGCCATCGTACCGAGCACCCGGATGAGCCCCGGATCATAACCCGGGCGTGGCTCTTCCACCTTCTATGCTCCAAAGCACGCATCGCGGTCGAGCCTGACGACTACTTCGCCGACAAGCTGGAGCACCACAATCTCCTGATCGCACTGCGCGAGGAATGGCGGCGGGAGGAAGAGCGCAAGGAGTTCGAGGGGGAGCCGCCGGCCGTCGCGGGTGCCTGGACGGCCATCCTGGACTGTGGCCACACCTGCCCGGACTGGAGGAATCTGTTCAAGTACGGCTTCACCGGTCTGCGCGACCGCGCGGCGGCCCGTTCCGGCGTCTTCTATCAGGCTGTGGCCATGGTGTACGAGGGCGCCATCATCTTGAGCAAGCGGTTCGCTGGAGCGCTGCCCGACTCGGCGCTGGCAGCTCTGGCGGAGCGCCCGCCACAAAGCTTCCGCGAGGCGCTGCAACTGGCCTACCTCTATCATGAACTGCAGGAGATGGAGGACGGCTATTCCGTCCGCTCCATGGGCAGGTTCGACCAACTCTACTACGATTTCTACGCCAATGACTTGAAGGCCGGGCGCCTCACTCGCGAGCAGGCCAAGGAACTGCTCAAGTACTTCTGGGTGAAGTTCCTCGCAAAGACCCAGGGCAAGCTCTACGGTAAGCCCTTCCTCTTCGGACCCGAGGTCAACGAGCTGTCCTACCTCGCCTTCGAAGTCTACCGGGAGATGCAGATCGTTGATCCCAAGCTGCACGTCCGGCTTGCAGAGGCCACGCCGCGTGACTTCTTCGAGCAAGTGGTCGGCTGCATCCAGGCCGGCTGCAGCGGCATCGTGACGGTCAACGACGCCGGGCAGGTTGAGATGCTGCGCCAGAATGGCAAGACCCCTGAGGACGCCCGCGACTATATCCTCATCGGCTGCTATGAGCCGGCTGTCATGGGCCAGGAGCTGAACTGCTCCGGGGCCTCCGGCGTGAATCTGGCCAGGGCCGTCGAGCTGGTTCTGGCCTCGGGAGACTACGCTTCCTTCGACGAGTTGATGGCCGCCTATCTCAGCACGCTTGATGCGCACATTGCCCTTGCCACCGACAAGGTACGGAGGGAGGAGCGTCTGTGGCCACAAGTCAGCCCGTCGCCGCTTCTCTCAGGCACAATGGACTCATGCATTGAGCAGGGCCTTGACGTCTCCCAGGCCGGAGCCAGATACAACACCACCGGCTGCTGTTGCTATGGCATCGCGAACGCGGCGGACTCCCTGGCGGTCATCAGGCAGCTCGTCTATGATGAGAGACGCTGCACCCTCGCCGAACTCAGAGCGGCCCTGGCCGCCAACTGGCAGGGCTACGAAGAGCTGCACCTCACGGCGCAACACCGCGTCCCCAAATGGGGGAACAACGACGATTGCGTGGATAGCATCGCCGTTCAGATCACCGACTTCCTCGGGGAACGGATCAACCATGAACCGAACGCCCGGGGTGGCGTCTTCCAGGCGGCCCTCTACGCAATCATTGACAGCGCGAAGGCGTTCGGAAAGCAGACCGGGGCGTTGCCGGATGGCCGCCTGGCAGGGGAGCCCCTGACCATGAACACTGGCGCGACCATCGGCATGGACAAGAACGGCGTCACCTCGCTCATCAACTCCGTCACGAAGCTAGATCTCTCCCAGTTCCCCAACGGCACAGTGCTGGACATTATGCTGCATCCCAGCGTCGCAGGAGGCGCCGAGGGCATTCAGACGATCTGCTCGATCATCCGGAGCCATTTCGCGCAAGGCGGCATGGCCATCCAGTTCAACATCTTCGACGCCGCCTTGCTGCGGGAGGCCCAGCGGAACCCGGAGAAATACGCCAACCTTCAGGTAAGAGTCTGCGGTTGGAACGTACGGTTTGCCGACCTCGCCCCGCATGAGCAGGAAATGTTCATCACCAAGGCGGAGGTGGGCTGATGAAAGGGCGGTTGCTCAACATAGAGCGCATGTGCGTCCACGACGGCCCTGGCATCAGGACGAGCATTTATCTGAAGGGTTGCCCTCTGCGTTGCCGCTGGTGCCACAATCCGGAGAGCATCTCGTCAGAGCCCGAGATCGGCTTTTCCCGGAGCAAATGCGTTGGCTGCGGGAAGTGCGCGGAGGTCTGCCCGACCGGGGCGCATATCTTCCGCGACGACGCGCATCTGTTCAATCGCGAGCTTTGCACAGCCTGCGGGAAATGCGTTGAAGCCTGCCTGCCCGGCGCACTGGAATACTATGGCCGGGAGATGTCAGCCGAGGAGGCAGGCGGGGCGGTCCTGGAGGACAAAACCTTCTACGCCACGTCCGGAGGCGGCTGCACCATCTCCGGCGGTGAGCCGCTCTGGCAGGCCCCATTCTGTGCGGAGGTCTTCCAGCTTCTGCGCCAGGAGGGCATCCATTGCGCCCTGGACACC
The DNA here is from genome assembly GCA_029821145.1 of Candidatus Zipacnadia bacterium. Lineage (GTDB taxonomy): Bacteria > Armatimonadota > Zipacnadia > Zipacnadales > UBA11051 > UBA11051. The sequence goes on along the minus strand of JALGTY010000009.1, from coordinate 512 downwards.
TCCGGCGCCGTGCCGTGGGAGAGTTTCGAGACGGTCCTGCCCTACACGGACATGTTCCTCTACGACGTGAAGCATACCGACGACCTGGTCCATCGCGAACACACCGGCAGTTCGAACCGCGAGGTTCTCGACAACCTCAAACGCTTGTCGGAATGCGGCGTTCCGATTGAGATCCGCATTCCGACAATCCCCGGCTTCAACGCCGACGAGAAAAGCATGGCCGCCATGGGGGAATGGCTCAGCGGACTGCCGCATATCGTGGGGGTGCGGCTGCTGCCGTACCACCTGGCGCGGTCGAAGTATGAAACGGTCGGCCGGCCGGACACCATGCCGGACGTCCCGCCGCCGGACGCCGCCGCGATGGCCGGCGCCGCGGCCATCCTGCAGAGCTACGGGCTTGGCGCCGTGGCATGACCTGACCCCGCAGGGCCCCAACACTCATCTGCGCCGCTCAGACTGGTGTTCTGAACCCCGGATATTGGTCCACTTGGCATGAGAGTAGATGAAGGTCT
>JALGTY010000008.1 GCA_029821145.1 Candidatus Zipacnadia bacterium | reverse complement strand
TGCTCACACCGTCAGCGTGATGCCTTCTGCGGGCACGAACTGACGCAGATACTCGTGAGATTCGGCCAGCTCGCGTAGGAGGTTGTCCTCGCTCTTGGTGGAGGCGGGGATGACCTCCAGGATCAGCATGTTGTAGTTAACCGGTTCCAGTACTTCAGCGACCGGGCTGGACTCCCAGTTTTCGTGGGCGTACTCGATGGCCTCCATCAGCTTGTCCATCTCCACTTTGCCCTTTTCATTGTACTCGGCGGTGAAGGGCCAGTGTGAGCTGGCCTCGGGGGTGGTCTGCTGGAGGTGGATGACCTCGGCAAAGGGGGCAAACCGGCGGGTCCACTCCAAGTAATCCAGGTCCGCGCCCGACATGCCGTACTGCTGTCCGGCCTGGTGGCCGATGTCCAGCGTGAGGTAGATCGGCACGCCGTCGGCGTCGGCGTTACAGGCGATCAGGAACTGCTCGGCTTGCTCGAGCGTCCAGGGCACCTCGGAGGGGGTATACATCTGCTCGACGGAGAGAGTCCTAAGCCCCTTGTCCCGGGCTACTACCGCCATCTCGCGCCAGGTGGCATACAGCAGCGCGATCCTCTTCTTGGTCTCCTCGGGGTCTGCGAGGACTTCCACGGGGAGCGCGTCAACGTGCCCGCCCCAGCGTACGCAGCCCATCTCGAGGGTCAGATCCATCATCTCTATCAGCCACTGCTTCATCCGCTCGCGCGGCTCTGGGCGGCTGTGCGACCAACTGTGCCAGCGGTGGGTGGACATTCCGGTGTAAGTGTCGAAGATCTCCACGCCGTACTGCTCGGCGGCGCGCTTGACCTCGCGCGCCATTTCCATGGTGAATTCTCGGGGGCCCATGAAAAACGGGTCAATGTGGTCGCAGCAGTACTCGTGGACAGTGAAGCCCAGTTCTTTGGTGATGCGAATAACGTTCTCAGGATTCTCCCAGCGGCGGGTAGCGAAAGCGCCGTCCAGCCCGAGCTGTATCCTTACTTCATGCGACATGGTTGTCCTCCAGGTGTTGGGTTGTCGCGATCAACAGGGCCAGCTACATCACGACTTATCATTCTCTGTGGCGTGAACAATAACCTTCGCGGCAAGACAGCTCGAAATCACAGGGGCAATATCCGCCGAATGCGCTAACGCTCAAGCAGACCGCTGGCTGTCGCCGCGAGGCAGTTGCCGAACAGCGGGCGGATGTGCTCCGCACATTCGCCCCTACAGTAGCTGCTGGGCCTTGATGGCAAGATAAGTGTTGACGGTGGCGACGGTGAGCTGCTCAGGCCGCGCGTCTACGATTCGGGCGCCGCGTCGGCGCAGCGCCAGGAGCGCGCCCTGGCGATCCCGCAGCAGCCCGCCCGCGACCGCGCGTTGGTACACCGCGGGGATATCCTGGGGGGCCAGGTCGGCCGTCTGCTCAAGGCGGGGGTCGCGGATGGTCACCACGAGCGGCAGATGCTGGGGGTAGAGAGACGCCGCGTGCGCCAGAAGCTGCTGCGAAGCCTCCTTGTCAATGATGTCCGTCAAGATAACGACCAGCGCGCGCTTGCGGCTGCGAGTATGCAGCGTCGTCAGAGCCGCGCTGTAGTCAGGCTCCATCATCGTTGGCTCAACGGCGTAGAGCTGGTCAGCGAGGCGGCCGATCTGGGCCGCGCCCTTGCGCGGGGGGACGAAGGTCTGCACCGTGTCGGCAAAGACCATCATCCCGACCGCGTCGTCCTGGCGGATGGCGACGTAGGCCAGCATCAGCGCGGCGTTGATGGCATAGTCGAGCTTCGACATACCGTTGAGCTGGGCGCACATCATCCGGCCGGCGTCAATCATCACTATGAGGTTCTGGCTGCGCTCGATCTGGTAGTTGCGTGTAATCGGCTTGCTGCGGCGGGCGCTGGCCTTCCAGTCAATGTCGCGGAAGTCGTCGTCGGGCACGTAGTCGCGCAGGCTCTCGAACTGGGTACCCTCGCCCAGGCGTCGTAACAGCCGGAAGCCCGGCTGCTGCAAGTGGGACTTGCGCATCATCAAGTCGTAGCGATGGACCTGGAGGAGATCGGGGTAAACCTGGATGGCCTGTTCGGCGGGAATGCGCCGCTGCCACCAGCTCAGCGCCAGGCGCGACCGGCCGCGCAGGTGAATATCACCGAACTGGTAGTCGCCCCGCGCCTGGGGGACGGTGTCATAGCCGACGCGTTGAGTCTGGAAAGGGGCCAGCTTCAGGTTGTGCTGACGCTGCGACGTCTGGAAGCCCAGGGGCGGATCGTCTTTGACCAGCAGGTCAAGCGGCCGGTCACTGCGGCTGTAAACATCAATCTCTACCCGGTTCTCGGTGCCCAGCGAGAGCCGATCGTCAATCCGCCGGGAGACCTCCACCACGCTGGCGCGGCGCGAGAGCAGATTGTCCAGCACCGCCGCCAGCACCACGAAAACCATCCAACCCCAGCCCAGGCCCGCGAGCGACGGGTAAGGCTCGGTCAGCACGATTAGCAGCGGGCCGATGAGCAGAATTGCCAGACCCAGTGGTGTAAGAATCATCTTCAGCCGCTCAACTTGTTGAATTGACTATCTGGGCACCGGTACCGAGGCCAGGATGTTCTGGATGATGTCGTCAGGGCTGAGACCTTCAATGTCTGCCTCCGGGCGCAGGATCAGGCGGTGGCGCAGCACCGCCGGCGCAATGGTCTTGATGTCGTCGGGCGTGAGGAAGTCAGCGCCGTGCATGGCCGTCAGCGCCTTGGCCGCCTGGAGTAGCATCACCGCCGCGCGCGGGCTGCACCCCAGCACCAACTGGCCACTGTCGCGGGTGCGCCGGATAATCTCGCCGATATAGTGCAGTACCGCCTCCTCGACGTTGACATTAACGATCTCCTGGCGGCACTCATCCAGCTCCGCGACCGTCATCACCGGCTCCAGACCGGCCTCGCGTAGCTTCTGCGGATCAAAGCCGCGGTGGAACCGCGCCAGGAGCTCGTCCTCCTCCTCCGGCGTGGGGTAGTCCACTATGACCTTGAGCAGGAAGCGATCGAGCTGCGCCTCGGGCAGCGGATAGGTGCCCTCGTATTCAATCGGGTTCTGTGTGGCAAAGACCGTGAAGTTGTCGTCGAGTTGGTCAGTGACTCCCTCAATGGTCACCTGCCGCTCCTGCATGCCCTCCAGCAGGGCCGACTGCGTCTTGGCCGGCGCCCGGTTGATCTCGTCGGCCAGCAGCAGTGTGGTGAAGATCGGCCCCCGGCGCAGGTGGAACTCCTTGGTGGTGAAGTCGAAGACGTAGGTGCCCAGGATATCGGAGGGCATCAGGTCGGGAGTGAGCTGAATGCGCTTGAACTCCAGGCCGAGACAGGCAGCCAGCCCCCGGGCCAGCAGGGTCTTGGCGACGCCGGGGACGCCCTCCATAAGCACGTGCCCCTGGGCAAGGACCGCGACCAGGAGTTGCTCGATAACCGCATGCTGGCCGACTATCGCGCGGCTGAGCATCTGGGTGACTTGCTGGGCGAGCTGGTGTGTCTTAGAGGGGGGAGTCGGATGGCTTTCCATCAGTTAGGGCCTCCTCGAAATAGGCAATACGTTGGGCCAGGTGCAGCATCTCGGACTGGGAAAGTCGGGTGTCGGCGTCAATGGCTTGCAATTCGGTAAGTAACCTCGTCAGAGCCAGTATATCTATGTCTGCCGTGCGTGCTGCGGCCGTTGCCAGATCCTGGGCCGAGGCCGCCGGGCCCAACCCGGTTAGCTGGGCCAGGCGCGAGTGGAAGCGCTGGGCAATCATCGTGATAGCCGCGCCGGTGGCCTGAGCACCGTCGTAAAGGCCGGCAAAGGCCTGGATATGCTCGGCCAGCGAGCGGCGTGGCTCCGGCGTCAGCGGTACCGGTCGCCCGAACCGCCAGAAGCTGCCGGTCAGGTATAGGAACAGGCAGATCAGCGCGGCCCAGATTGCCGGAAAGATCGCGGCGCCCGGCAGACGCTCGTCAGCAAATGGCCGCGTGCGCCGACCATGATGATACTCATCAAAGTAGACCGTCGTAGGCGTGCCACGCGTGTATATCAGATTCATCGCCAGGACGGCGTTGTCGGCCTCGCCGATCTGCCCGTTACCCAGGATATCAGCGTCGCTGATTACGTCAATCAGGCCCGTGCCCAGCTTCAGTCGCATCACTAGCACTCCCGCCTCATCAGCCAGCAGCGCCACTCGCTCGTCGAACGCCAGCGGAGTAATCTTGGGCAGCTTCTGGTCGTCACCTACGCGGTTGCCCCAGTGCTGCTGGATGTCTTCGGGTGACTGCGCCGCGACCAGGCGGGCCGGAGACTTCACCAGCAGCCGGGTGACCTGATGGGCCACCGGCGAAGGCACCACCGAGCGTACCGCCACCGTCTCCCCGTATTTGCCCAGGGGCTTTGTCAACAGGCCCAGGTAGCCAAGCATAACGTGATTGGCATCCAGGTGCTCGTACATAGGGTTGAATCCGAGTGCGCTGGCGGTGTTGACAGCCAGCAGCAGGTGTCCGCCGCCTCTTACCCACTCGACCAGGGCCTTGATTCCCTGTTTCTGTGGGCCAAAATTGGGATCGAATACACACATAACCGCCCGCTCAGGAGCGGCAAACTCATCCCAGGGCCGGCGGTAAGTCTGCACGGTAAGCTCGTTGCGCTTGCATAGCTCGCGCAGCGCCTTGGTGCCCCACTCATTGGTGCGGAAGCTGGCGTGATCGGCCGTGAGGTCGTATGTCGGCGAGCGCGAGGTGAGATACGCCATCAGCAGCGTGAAGAATACCACCAGCCCAACAATCACCAGAACCAATCGGAGATGACGCATGGCTAACCACCCGCCCGTTGCCAGAGCTGGTCGGCGAGGGCGTCAAGCTCGAGATAAGCACTAGCGGCCAGCGACTGCCGCCCGTAGGCGATGCGGTCCGCCGCCCGGGTCAGGGGCGTCAGCAGGCGGAATAGTTGCGGCTTGGTGCGTACCGCGCCCAGGTATTCGCCGTTGGTCAGCCAGGGACGATACCGTAAGTGACCGTGGCGCTCAAGCCAGCGCAAACAGGCCTGGTGCAGCGCCAGCAGCGCCGCGGCGAAGTCACCCCCGTCGGCCAGTCTGCGGGCGCGGCGGCGCAGCTCGCCCGGCGAGGTGACCGGCAACCGGGCCGCGTCAGTTGGCTCGCGGCGCTGGCGATGCCGGCGGCCGAAGGCGCTCCGGATGGTGACCACGATGTGATACAATAGCAGGACTATGGCCGCCAGCAAGACTATGACCAGGAGCCAGTATAGCAGGGGCATGGTCTGGTAGAGGTGGGACATCACCGGGTTCATAAAGATGGCGCGGAGCAGGCGGAGAAGAAAGTCCCCCGCCTTGTTGATAATCCTGATCAGCCATAGCGGAGGGCCGATCTGGTATTCCGAGTGGCTGAGAATCTCAGCGATCTGCTGACGGAGTAGCGGCTCGGGTGGACGGTCGGGGGGCAGGCCTTGCGCAATGCCCGCGGGCGTAGCTATAGTGGCTAAGCCAGTAATCAGCAGCACAGCCGCCGCTAGCCGGATCATACCCTTGTTGTGTGCGGCGCGGCTAGTCATGAGATTGCAGTGGCCATTGGCAAATCGGAAAGATATGCAGCCTCTGCCCATTTCGCCTTGGAAGTGGCCATGTCCTGCTGTCCGCCACGCTGGGGAGCACGCAAAAAAAGTCCCCTGCTGATTCTCACAGCAGGGGACAGATAACCCCAGCTTTTAACCGGGGGGCTTTTTGGGCATTTGCTTGGGTCGGTTACATGTCAAAGGGCGACACCGTCTTACGAATTCGAATATAGTGTAGCGCATAGTGACGAATTTGCCAAGAGTATTGGCAAAATATTCCCAAAAGTCCTGGTCACTGGAAAAGAGGGAGGAAGGAAGAGAGCAAGGGAGGAACAGCACGAGAAGATAGACAACCGTATGCAAGAGCAGATAACGCTGGGCAAAATTGGAGGAACACGGACGCCAAGACCCAGAGGAGGATGACAGAGCGGACATGGACCTGAACAAGTTGGCTCAGTACAGTCGGCAAGTGGAGGCGATGATCAGTGCCGCGACCACCGCGGATGTCGAACGGGCGTTGGCAAAGCTGGTGGAGGGCGAGCAATGGGAACTGCTGGGGTTGCTGCTGCCCACCGCCACGGAGGCGGCCGCGCGGCGGATCGTGAATGAGTTGCTGGCCCAGAGCCGGTACGAGCCCCTGGCCAGGGCGGCTTGCCTGCGGCGGCAACTGCGCCGGCCTGGACTGGAGGCGCCAAGGGCCGGGAGTGCAGCCCGCCGGGTGTTTCGCGATATTGATGAGGAAGAAGATGCCGCCGGGGTACCGGAGCACATTATGGAAGACATGCAGGAGATGGCCGATGCGGCCGCCGAGCGGCGAACCATCTCCCACCGGCACGCCGCCCAGGTGGATCGCGATCCGGTGCGCGATCTGATCGTGGCGCAACTGGCCAGCCGGCTGCCCGAACCGGGGCCGGGTACAGCCCTGTTGGTGATCGCCCAAGCCTGCCCTTTCGACCAGACGCGCCGGCAGGCAGCTATGAAGCTGGCCAACCATAAGCGCTGGATGACAGAGCTACTCAGCGCGAAGCGAACCGCGGACCTCATCGCTATAAGTGAGTCGGCTAAGCTCAAGGCGGTAGCGGAAAATGTAGCGCGGCTGCTGGGTGAACAGCTCAGCGAACTCGAGCGGGCCGGCGATAAGGCCGCGCTGGGCTTTGTCGCTGAACATCATCCCAATGGCGAGATACGCCAGGCGGCGCACGACCTGTGTGCTTGACATCCTCGGTGGCGTCCGATATAATCACTACAAAGTAATAAGACTAGCCTATGCCTGGACGGCTGGCGATAGATAGGAGTAGGTCGCTGAGACTATGATGGCGGTTTCAAGTGGTGAAGTCATAGAGGGTACGGTCACTAAACTGCTGCCCTACGGGGCAATCCTGGACTTGCCCGATAATATGACGGGGCTGGTGCATATCTCGGAGATCGCGGAGGGTTACGTTGAGGATGTCAGTGACTATCTGCGCGAAGAAGACGTGGTACGAGTTAAGCTGCTGGCGGAAAAAGAGCCGGGCCGGTGGGAGTTGTCAATCAAGCAGGCCGATCCGGACTTTCAAGACCGGGTGGCGGCCACACGGCCCCGGTCCCGTGCTCTTGGCGAAGACTTTGAGAAGCGCCTGACCAAGTTTATGCAGGAGAGCAACCGCCGCCAGAACGAAATTCGCCGCCGCCGCGTTTCGCGGCGCGGCGGCTAGGTCAAGGCACGCTGCGTGATACTCCACACCTCTCGGGCGCGGTTCAGATAGCCGGTTGGTCCACCACGCTGGAAAGCTTGCGTCGCGGCAACGCCAGCCAACAAAGGAGAAAGGTTCGAGGAGGATGCTGCAGAAATGGTCGAGGACGTAGCTCCCGAAGGGCCGGAGGCCCTGCGAAAGGAACTAGAGCGCTATCGGCTAGTGGTCACTGATCTTCACGGGAAGATCCGGGAGCTGGAGAGTGAACTCCAGATCACGACCGCTATGGCTGAGATGCCGGGGGTAATCGTTACTCGTCCGGAACTCCAACAGACGATGTCTCGGCTGATCAGCAAGATCGCCATGATCGTCCAGTGCGAGAAGGTTATGATCTTCCTGTACCACGGTGAGAGTGGGGAACTGGCGCTGCTGCCCCCCTCGTTGGGCTTGACGGAAGAGCAGGCTGCCAATGCTGTGGTGAAACCCGGTGAGGGTATCATCGGGGAAGTCTACGAGTCCAGCGAGTCTGTCATCTACAACGACGCGCTCAATGATGCGCGTGTGCTGCCCGAGATCGTATCCGCCCTGCGCATTCGCAACGGCATTGCTGTGCCCCTGGTCATCAAACAGCGCAACGAAGAAGAACGCATTGTCCAGGAGCGGACGATCGGCGTCGCCCAAGTCTGCAATAAGCGCTACGAGCAGGAATTCGACCAGGATGACCTGCGCCTGCTAGAAATGCTGGCGGAGCAAGCCGCCGCCGTCATATCCAACGCCCAGCTTTATATCACGCTGACCGAGGAAAAAGAGCGCCTGGAAGATGCGCTGGAAAGTATGCGGTCCGGTGTCATCGTCGTCAGCTCCGAAGGGGATATCCGGCTGATGAATCGCGCCGCTTGTGAGGTCCTGCAACTGCCTGCCGATGGGTATGAAGGCAAGCAGTTTACTGAGGTCGTCAGCGACGACCAGATACTCAACTTGCTGCAGGAAACCATCAGCGAGTTCCGAGAGCAGTCCACTGAAGTCGAGTTGGATAACGAAGAGGTCCACCGTGTTGAAACTAGCATGGTCGTTGGCGAAAATGGCACGGTGAGCGACGTGGTGCTGATATTTACCGATATTACCGATATTCGCCACGTCGAGCGAATGAAGACCACCTTCGTCTCGACCGTCTCGCACGAGTTGCGTACGCCGCTGACCTCCATCAAAGGCTTTATTTCTACCCTGCTGGATGACGTCGAAGGGCTCTACGACGAGCGGACCCGCCGCGAATTCTACGAGATCATTGACCAGGAATGCGACCGCCTGACGCGGTTGATCAGCGACCTGCTCAATATCTCCCGTATCGAGTCAGGCCGCGCCCTGGAAATGACTATCGAGCCAGTGAACCTGCCGGAGGTGGTCCAGCGAGTACTCACCGCCCAGCAGGAATACACCTCGCGTCATAATCTAGTAAACGCCGTCCCCACGGACTTTCCAACTATCGAAGCGGACAAGGACAAGGTTGCCCAGATCCTGGATAACCTGGTGGGTAACGCTATCAAATACTCGCCCGACGGCGGCGATATTGTAGTCAGCGGTACAGACGAGGGCGACTCCATCCGTATTGACATCACCGACCACGGGCTGGGCATTCCCGCGCGCCACCGGGAGAAGATCTTCGACCGGTTCCAGATGGTAGAGGGCGATAGTAAGCGCAAGGGCATAAAAGGCACCGGCATCGGCTTGTACCTGGTTCGGCATCTGGCGCGCGCCCACGGCGGTGAAGTCTCGTTGTCGTGGAGCGAGGTTGATGAGGGATCGACCTTCACCGTTGTCCTGCCGAAGGTTCCCCAGATCGAACAGAGTGCTGAACAGTAGTGCGGCGCACCGCGTACCGTCATATCTGCACGTGAATACGTCCTAGTCTCCACGCTCCGGGAGACAGATCGCCAGACCAAGCTCGCGAGGCCTCCTGGTCAACAGGAGGCTTTTAGCTGTTTTAGCAGCAAAGCTACCGGGAGGGAGCAACATGCGTGTGGCGATAGGCAACGATCACGCCGGGTTGGCCCTGCGCGCTGTGCTGATTGAACTGGTTGAATCGCTGGGCCACGAAGTGGTTGACTTCGGTACCGACGAGCTGCAAGTGGCGGACTATCCTGTCTTTGCCGCGCGAGCAGCCCGCGCCGTCCGCGACGGCCAAGCCGACCTGGGTATTGTCATCTGCGGCACCGGCATCGGCTCCAGTATTGCTGCCAATAAGGTCCGAGGCGTCTACTGCGCTCTATGCAGCGATGTCTACAGCGCGCGGATGGCCCGCAGTCACAATGCCGCCAACGTCATTGCGCTGGGCGGGCGGGTAGTCGGAGTCGGTCTAGCTACCGAAATCGTGAGAGCCTTCCTGGGAACTGAGCCCTCCGCAGAGCCGCGGCACGTGCGCCGCCGGGAACTGGTTCGCAAACTTGAAGCCGGCAGCGATCTGGCCGAACAGGGGTAAGCAATATGAGTGACCAAGACGCCCCGCCCCGCCCCGGCGGTGAGCGGCCGGATTGGGATACATACTTCATGAGGATCTGCCACGAGGTGGCGGGGCGGAGCACATGCCTGCGCCGGCAAGTCGGCGCGGTACTGGTGGCCAACCGACGCATCCTGGCTACCGGCTACAACGGTGCGCCCAAGGGCTTGCCCCACTGCGAGGAAGTCGGCTGCCTGAGGGATAAGTTGCAGATACCCTCGGGCGAGCGTCAGGAATTGTGCCGCGGGCTGCATGCGGAGCAAAATGCCATCATCCAGGCGGCGGTCCACGGCGTTGCCCTCCAGGACGTGACCTGCTACAGCACCATTCGGCCGTGCATCACCTGTGCGAAGATGCTAATCAACGCCAACGTCACGCGGATAGTCTACGAGGGCGACTACCCTGATGAGCTGGCGGCCGGGCTGCTTGAAGAGGCCGGCGTTGAGCTGGTTCAGTGGCCGTTGGCCAGGGAAGGTGAATAGGTGCTGTGGCTGGGCCGTGGCTGGTGGGTTTGATCGTAGCCCTGGTCCTGGCGGCCGTTCTCACGCCCGTGGTGAGAGCGGGGGCAGCCAGGATCGGTCTGGTTGACCTTCCCGAGCAGCGGCGGGTGCACGACAAGCCGGTCCCGACGGCCGGGGGGCTGGCAATATTTATCGCCTTCTGGCTGGCCGTGGCCGCCGCGGGTGGCCTAGCCGACCCGACAACTGTAGGAATCCTGATCGGCTCGGTGCTCCTGGCCGCCTTGTGCCTGGTTGACGACATCTACCATCTGTCGCCTGCGCCCCGTTTTCTGGGGCAGATAATCGTGGCGCTCATCGCCCTGCAGTGGGGCGTGCGCGTCGAAGGGTTGACCAATCCGCTGGCGCTGTTCGGCGGCAGCAGCTACCTGGCGCTGGGCGCCTGGGCCGGGCCGCTTACGGTACTGTGGATCGTGTTTATGACTAACGCCATCAACTGGATTGACGGGCTGGACGGCCTGGCCGCCGGCGTCTGTGTCCTGTGCGCGGGTACGCTGGCGGTAATGGCCCTGAGCATGGGAATGAGTCAGGTCGGGGTACTGGGTGCCGCTGCCGCCGGCGCTTGCCTGGGCTTCCTGCCCTATAACTTCAACCCCGCCCGCATCTTTATGGGCGATACCGGGGCGATGTTCCTGGGCTACCTGTTGGCGTGTGTCTCGGTTACGGGGGCGTTCAAAAGTACCGCCGCACTGGCCGTCTTTGTGCCGATGCTGGTGCTGGGGGTGCCCATATACGATGCCCTGAGCACCACTATCCGGCGCGCGGTCAACGGGAAGCCGATCTACAATGCCGATCGCACCCACCTGCACCATCGTCTGCTCGCCCGCGGACTCAGCCAGAAGCAAACCGTACTGCTAATCTACGGGCTGACCGCCGCACTGTGCGGAGCGGCCCTGTGGTTGTGGCTGCGATGAGCCCGATACCGGTAGCCCTGGTCTTCGGTACCCGCCCCGAGGCCATAAAGCTGGGCCCGGTATGGTCGCAGCTCAGCCAGCGACCAGAACTGTTCGTGCCCCAGGTGATCGTCACCGCGCAGCACCGGGAAATGCTCGATCAGATGCTGGCGGTCTTTAATATCAGCCCGGATGTGGACCTGGACATAATGCAGCCGGCGCAGAGCCTCAGTGAAGTTACCAGTGGTGCCCTTACCGGTGTGGAAGAAGCGCTGAGGCAACTCCAGCCCCGGATTGTGCTGGTGCAAGGCGATACGACGACGACCTTTGCCGCGAGCCTGGCGGCATTCTATCAGAAGATACCGCTGGGGCACGTCGAGGCGGGCTTGCGGACGGGTGATAAGTTCTCCCCGTTCCCTGAGGAGATGGACCGGCGCTTGACCACCGTGCTGGCCGATTTGCACTTTGCGGCGACCCCGCGCGCGGCTGGCAATCTCCGGGCGGAAGGAGTCAGCCCGGAGGCGATCTTTGTCACCGGCAACCCGGTCCTGGATGCGCTGCAAACGATCCGCCAGCAGAGGCCGACCCTGGCCGGCACAGAACTGGCGTGGGTCGAAGAGTTGCCCGGCCGGGTGCTGTTGGTGACGCTGCACCGCCGCGAAAACCAGGGGGAGCCGTTCGCCCGGATTTGCGCGGCGCTGCGGCGGATTCTCGGCGTGCACCCTGACGTTACGCTGATATACCCGGTGCATCCCAATCCGGTGGTGCGCCGGCCGGCGGAGCAATTGCTGGGGAGCGTGCCGCGGGTGAGACTGGTCGAGCCGCCCGATTATGTGGTCTTCGTGGCGCTGATGGCGCGGGCCGACTTGATCATCACCGACTCGGGCGGTATCCAGGAGGAGGCACCTTCACTGGGGGTGCCTGTGCTGGTCGCCCGGGAGACCACCGAGCGGCCCGAAGCCGTTGAGGCGGGGGTCGCCCGGCTGGTGGGGACCGAGACCGATAAGATCGTGGCGGAGGCCGACCGCCTGCTCACCAGCCCCACCGCTTACGCCCGGATGGCCGCCGGCGGCTCGCCCTACGGGGACGGCCAGGCGGCAGTGCGCATCTGCGATGCACTCGAGTATCACCTGGGCATTCGCCCGCAGCGGCCTGCGGAATTCGAGCCGCCTGCGCGGGAATAAGACTGACGAGGAGCAGGGATATGGCTGCGGAGAACCAGAGCCAACAGGCGTGGACCTCGCGGCGCGTCATCGCTACGCTCGCCGTCAGCGGTCTGCTGCTGTACGTCATCTTCTGGACACCGCCGACGCTGGGGCGCTTCTTCAGCAGAGTGGGCGGCACTGCGGTTATGCTGGTGCTGGCCATCGCGCTGGCCTACATCATCAGCCCGGCGGTGGAGCGGCTGCGCAGCATACCAGTGCCCCTGCCCGAGCGTACCAGGCGCTCGATAGCGGCCGTGTTCGTAATGGTGGTCCTCGCCGTGCTGCTGTGGCTTGTCTTCCGTGCGACTTCATCGGGCATATCAGCGCAACTGCAAGAGGTGCCGATACTGTACGAGAAGGCCAGTACCAGGCTGCAAGAGCTGTCGGACAACTGGCTCCAGACCTACGCCGAGAAAGCGCCGGAGAACATCAAGAGGTTCATTGAAGAGTCTTCGAGTACCTGGACGGAGAGCTTGTCGGAGATCGGGGGCAGAGTCTTCGAGTGGGTAATACAGGCGGTCTCGGGCGTCTTTTTCCTGGTCGAGCTGGTACTGGTGCCGATTCTGGCGTTCTACTTTGTTACCGACAGCCGCAGGATCCGCGCCAGCACTCTTGGCCTCTTGCCCATCCGCTACCGGGATAGCGTGGACGAGCTGATCGGGCGACTGAATGCCATCATGCACAAGTATATCCGCGGGATGCTGCTGGTGTGCCTCATAATGGGAGGTCTGACCGCCGCTATCCTCTACGGGGCAAAGGTCAGCATCTTCCTGCTCCTGGGGCTGCTGACCGGCCTGGCGCAGTTGATTCCTATTGTGGGCTCCATTGTTGTTGCAATACCAATCATCGGGATTCCCTGGCTGCAAAACGGCTTCACCAGCGCGCTGATCGTGGGGCTGTTGTACGGGTTACTCAACCTGCTCCAGGCTAACTTGATTATGCCGGTGGTGCTGGGCCGGGAGATCAAGCTGCACCCCGTCACGGTAATCATAGCTCTGCTCATTGGCGCCGAATTCGCCGGTATAATGGGGATGTTGGTGGCGGTGCCTGTGGCCGCAATTGCCAAAGTGACTCACCAGTGGTACCAGGACCTGGCCGAAGCTAACGAGGAGCCGTTGTGAGCTGGCTGGTCGCAGTCATCCTGGGAGCGGTGCAAGGTGCCACCGAGTTCCTGCCCGTGTCCAGCTCGGGACACCTGGTGATCTTTTCCCGGCTGTGTGGCTGCCCGGAACTGCCGCTCGCCTTCGTCGTCATCACCCATTTCGGCACGCTCCTGGCCGTGGTGGCCTACTACCGGCGCGATTTCGCCGACATGATCCGCAGTCTGCTTGTCTGGTCACCAGATGAGGGCCAGCCTCACAGGCCTGGGGACGCTCGGCCTGCTCGACAGGCCCCTCCGGGAGGAAAGCAGGAGGGGCCGGTTGAACGCAGTGAAGCCGGCCCGCGAGATAAGGTAGCCGTGCTGCCGGATGAGTCCGAGGTGCATGGCCGACTGCGGCAGAGCCGGCGGCTGGTTGTCTTGCTGCTGGTCGGCACGATTCCTGCAGCAGTTGCTGGTGTGCTGTTCGAGGACAAGGTCGAGGAGCTGTTCAGCAACATAGTGGCAGTAGGGGCAGCGCTGGTGATAACCGGGCTTATCCTGCTGGCGGTGAACTGGCTGTCCGGACGAAAAGAAGAGGAACGTACCACGGTGGTTGACGCGCTGGTCATCGGGGTGGCCCAGGCCGCCGCGCTGGTACCGGGGATATCCCGCTCCGGCAGCACCATCGCCGCCGGCCTGGGGCGGGGTCTGCACCGCGACTGGGCGCCGCGCTTCGCGTTCCTGCTGTCAGCGCCCGTGATCCTGGGGGGCAGCGGGCTGGAAATAGTCAGACTGATCCAGCAGCCCGTGGCCTCGGCCCAGTTGGCGATGTATCTATTGGGTGGGTTGGTAGCAGCGGCTACCGGCTATTTCGCCGTGCATCTGGTGGTTAAAGCCGTCCGTCAGGGCAACTTGATATATTTTTCGGGGTATTGTATAGTATTCGGGATTGCCGTAGTCCTGGCAGGGGGAATGCTCCCCGGTTAGATGCTTAGCTTGCATTAGGAGCCACATTCCTCCCCGGACTGGTAAGACAGGCGTCGCGCCTGTCCTACCGGAGACTTCTTGAACACAACCCCTAGCTCTGCCCGGGTTATGTGCTGTATGGCTTGTTGTACCGTATGCTGTTTATCTATCGAAGGAGGTAGAAAAGTTGCAATTCACCAGTTTTGAGTCAACCATCCTGTGGGTAGTGATTGCCAGCGGCATCCTCGGCGTCCTGTACGCGCTATACCTCAGGAGAAATGTCCTGGCCCAGGATCCGGGCACCGAGAAGATGCAGCAGATCGGCGCGCAGATTCAGGAAGGGGCCTACGCTTACCTGGGCCGCCAGTTCAAGACCATCGCCTGGTTGGTGGTCGTGCTGGTTGTGCTGCTGAGCCTCAGCGGTATACGCGGAGGCGCAGCCACCGCGCTGGGCCGCGGTCTGGCCTTCCTGCTGGGCTGCCTGGGCTCGGGCCTGACCGGGTATATCGGCATGACCCTGGCGGTGCGCGCCAACACCCGCTGTACCGCGGCGGCCCGCACCAGCATCGCGGATGCCCTCTCTATCGCGTTCCGAGCCGGCGGGGTGACCGGAATGTTCACCGTTACCATGGGCCTGCTCGGGGCGACGGTTCTATTCATGATCTACAAACAGCACGCCACCGAAGTGCTGCTGGGCTTTGGCTTCGGCGGCAGTCTGCTGGCCCTGTTTATGCGGGTGGGCGGTGGCATCTACACCAAGGCTGCCGACGTCGGCGCCGACCTGGTCGGTAAGCTTGAGGCCGGCATCCCCGAGGATGACCCGCGCAACGCGGCGGTTATTGCCGATAACGTGGGTGATAACGTCGGCGACTGCGCGGGAATGGCCGCCGACATCTTCGAGTCGTACGAAGTGACCCTGGTCGCCTCGATGATCCTGGCGCTGGCCCACTTCCAGGACGATCCCCGGAAGGCGACGGTGTGGATCGTCTTCCCGCTGATCGTCCGGGCCATTGGGGTCATCACCTCGATGTTCGGTATCTGGATCGTAAAGATGCGCAACGACCAGGAACACCCCATGGCCTCCATCACCCGGGGTGTGGTCTGGTCGGCTGTGCTGTCGGCCATTGGCTTTTTCATCGTCGCAAAAGGTTACGTGACCTCGTCGCATGAGGGGATGAAGCTGTTCTGGGCTACGGTCTCGGGCCTGGGACTGGCCGTCGCCATCTACAAACTCACCGAGTACTACACCTCGCACAGTTTCAGACCAGTCAAAACGATCGCGCACTCTACCCAGACCGGAAGTGCCACCACCATCCTGACCGGCTTTGCCGAAGGCCTGGAAGGCTCGGCATGGGCGCTGGTCGTGATCTGCGGCGCGATCTTCGCCTCGGTTGTGATCTTCGCCGGCGGTAGCACCGTGGATATTCTCTACGGGGTGTCGCTGTGCGGTCTGGGTATGCTGACGACGACCGGGGTTATCATCTCCATGGATACGTACGGGCCGGTTGTGGACAATGCCCAGGGCATCTCGGAGATGGCGGGAGTTGAGGAGGCCACCGATGCCGTGGAGCTACTCGATGCGGTCGGCAACACCACTAAGGCCGCGACTAAGGGTATAGCCATCGCTTCGGCGGTTATCGCCGCAATAGCACTGTTCGGCTCCTACCTGTCGAAGATCGCTCAGGTGACCGGCGGCGGCGCAGCCAGTGAGGCGGTCAGCATCAAGGCTCTGGCGCAGTTGCAGGGCAGCCTATCTGTGGATGACCCCAGGGTCTTCATTGGCTTGCTGATCGGCGGGGCGATGCCGCTGCTGTTCAGCTCGATGACCATCCGCGCGGTAAGTCGGGCTGCTTTCCAGATCATTAACGAGGTGCGGCGCCAGTTCCGGGAGATCCCGGGGCTGATGGAGGGCACAGCGATGCCGGAGTCGGCGAAGGTGGTAGACATCTGCACCAGCTCGGCGCTGCGCGAGCTGGTCGCGCCGGCGCTGCTGGCGATTCTCAGCCCGATCATCGTGGGCGCCTTGTTGGGGTGGGCGGCGCTGGGCGGCTTCCTGGCGGGCATCATCGTCGTCGGCCAACTCCTGGCGGTGTTGCTGTGCGACGCCGGTGGCGCCTGGGATAACGCCAAGAAAGTGATCGAGGACGGGGCCTACGGTGGCAAAGGCAGCGACGCGCACACAGCGGCAGTAGTTGGTGATACGGTCGGCGATCCGTTCAAGGACACCGCTGGCCCAGCGCTTAATCCGCTGCTTAAGGTAATGAATATGGTGGCGTTGCTGGTGGTACCGTTCATTGCTATGTACCAGTACACTTCCGGGTTGTACATCATTGGGGTGGTTCTGGCGGTTGTAGTAGCCATTGCGCTGATAATCGCCAAAGGTGAGCCCAAGGAGTCGCTGGGTACGCAGCAGGCGCTAGACGACGAAGGGGCAGCCTAAGCGCTAGATGGCCGCCAAAATAGTCGTTACACCAAACGGAGCCAGCGGATTTGCTGGCTCCGTTTTTTGCCTAAAGAATGGAGCTGGGGCTGCCAATAGATAATCTGAGTAAGCGGAATGAGTGTACGAGACGACCGGCATATACCTGGCTCGGCTGGCAGATAGGGTTCGGGGGGCCTCGGACCGAGATCGGTCCCTGCCAGCATGATAATTCGAGATCAGCGGGGGGCAATCGGATGAATGGTGATTAAATGGCCTCCCGAATTCTGTTGGTGGACGACGACGCAACCTTCTGCCAATCTGTGTGTTCCAGCCTGGAAGATAACGGATACCTGGTCACGGTCGCCAACAACGCTGCACAGGCCCGGCATTATTTCGAAAATCGCAGTTTCAGCCTCATCTTGCTCGACCTGATGCTGCCCGACGCCGATGGGCTGGACCTGTGTGGGGAGTTGCGGGCCAAGAGCATGGTCCCTATACTGGTGACCTCGGCGCGCCAGGACCAGGGTGACCGGATGGCCGCCCTGGAGCTGGGCGCCGACGGCTACCTGGCCAAACCCTTTGAGGTCAGGGAACTACACGCCCGCATAGCCGCCTGCCTGCGCCGCGCCGGCGAGCCGTGGTCGGATGACGTGGGCCTCAGCACATTACTCGTCGCGGGCGTCCGTCTCGATACCCGGAGCCGGCGGGCCTGGGTTGATGACGCGCCGGTCAGCCTGACGCCCAAGGAGTTCGAGCTGCTGCGGGCCTTGATGAGCAAAGCCGGGCACATCTGGCGCTCCGAAGAACTGCTGTGGCGAGTCTGGGGCTACGACAGCAGCATCCAAACCCGTACCCTGTGTGTGCACGTCGGCCGCCTGCGCGCCAAGATCGAAGAGAGCCGCGGCCAGCCCGAACGCATCGTCACCGTCCCCGGCGTGGGATATATGTTCGTGGACCTGGACGCGGCGGCTTAGCTGGGATAACTGATGAACGGCGTGTGGGAAACCCGCTTTTTTGGAAAAAAAGCGGGTTTCCCACACCCTTCCGGCAAAAATTTTGAAAGTTGAGCAACGTAGCTGATAATTGTGTCGCCTCGTGATTCAGAGAGAACTGCGAATTGGTGTTAATGGGCTTTGACAGCTCCTCGGACGGTTTTGAGACGCTCATTCGGGTTGTCTTCGCAAATAACGTAGGTTAGCGCCCGCAGTACCGCTGCCCGGCGGGTCAGAGTACTGAGCCGTCCTGCGCTGAAAGACCTGCGCGTGGTTCCAGCAGGTCGAAACTGTCCAGAATCTCGGGTACATACACGGGTACTCCCAGCCGCTCTCTTATGCCCTCGGCCAGCGCCAAAGCCGCCTGCTCTTCGCCGTGTGTGCAAAAGATAACCTCGGCGCCGTCGCCAACTGCCTCGACCCACGTCAGTAGCTCGGTGCGGTCAGCGTGCGCGGAGAACCCGGTCAGCATCTCCACCTGACAGCGCACTTTGTGAGTTTCGCCCGGAAAGATCGTAACGTGGCGGGCACCATCCAGAATCCGGCGGCCCAGCGTTCCCGCAGCCTGATAACCAACGAACAGCAATGTGTCCTTGCGGCGGCGAAGATGGTGGCGGAGATGGTGACGGATGCGCCCGCCGGTGCACATCCCGCTGGCCGAGATGATCACGCAGGGATCGGCAAAGTCGTTAATCTCTATGGAAGCCTCGCGGCTGCGGCAGATCTTCAGTTGCGGGAAGCTGAAGGGCGATTTGCCCGACCGCATCAGCTCATTCATCTCTTCGTCAAAACACTCCGGGTGGCGCCGGAATATGTCGGTCGCATCAATAGCCATCGGGCTATCCACGAAAACGGGAATCTGGGGAATCCGCCCTTCGCGCAGGAAATTGGCCAGTTCATACAGCACCGCCTGGGTGCGGCCTACTGCAAAGGCGGGAATGATCACCTGACCACCCCGCGTCAGGGTCCGTTTGAGGATCTGCTCGAACTGGGCCGTGGTCTGCTCAACGGGTGCGTGAAGGCGGTCACCGTAGGTTGACTCGGTCACCACAATATCGCCGGGCTCGGGTGGTTGGGGGTCGCGGATGATGGGGCGGGCGGAACTGCCCAGGTCGCCCGAGAAAACCAGCTTGCGCTCCCGACCGGCGGCGGTGATCCAGACCTCTATGGAGGCTGCACCCAGGATGTGACCGGCATCGCGGAAGCGTACACTCAACCCCCGGGCCAGCTCTTTGGTGCGGTTGTAGGGCACCGATCGAAAGCTGCGCAGGCAGTTGCGGGCGTCGGCCACCGTGTACAGGGGCAGCGGTGGTGGGCCGCGCCGGCCGTGCTTGCGCCACTTTTTCAGGTCAAAGGCGGCGTCTTCCTCCTGGAGGTGGGCGCTGTCGAGCAGCATCAGTTCACACAGGTCGGCGGTGGCGGGGGTGGTGATCACCTCGCCGCGGAATCCCATCGTGGCCAGGCGCGGCAGCAAGCCGCTGTGGTCAATGTGGGCGTGGGTGAGTAGCACCCAGTCCAGTTCGGCGACGTCGAAGCCAAAATCGCGGCGATTCTGCCCACGGGGATGATCCTGGCCCTGGTAGAAGCCGCAGTCTACCAGGAACTGGCTGGCCGGTGTATCGAGGTGATACATCGAGCCGGTGACTTGGCGGGCGGCGCCCAGAAATTGTAGTCGCATAGCTGGCCTGCTCCGGACTAGATCGTGGTTCGTGGCCCCAGATAGGCGGTGCCCGCGGCTATGCGGCGCTCATGGCAAGCCACGGCCTTTTCCACCAGGGCTGCCGGATCGGTTTCGTAGATAATCTCTGCTCCGGTCTCCTTATCTATCACCTTAAGAACTTCTGGCAGGTGGTCGGCGATGCCTCCGGTGGCCTGGAGGACAGCGATCACTTTGCCCTCGTCGTAGGCGACGGCGAACTCACCCAAGGTCCCCGAGCGCCCGCCGACGATCGCCACGATGTCGCAGCTCCTGATGGTGGTGATCTCCCGGCCCATCAGCCCGCTGCCCGTGAAGATAATGATGTCGTACTCCTGGTAGGGAGATAGGTATCGCTTGCGGTGTTCGTCAAGGCCTAACGCGGGGGAAATGCCCACCACCAGGCCCCCGTGCTTGCGGGCACCCAGTACGGCCTGATGGGGCAGGCCCGGGCAAGCGCCAGTGAGGACAATGCATTCGTGGCTGGCAATCTGTTCACCCAGTCTGAAGGCCTGAGCCATAATCTCAGGCATGAATTCCCCGCCCGCTGAGCCCATTACGCCGAACTTGGTCTTAATCGTAGAGCACCTCCCAAAATGGAACCGTCTAAGCGCCACCGGCGCGCCGAACTCGACTAATGCTTCGCCGTTTGCGGGAGGCCGACCTCCCTGAGGGCTGCGGATCTGGGCCCCCGGGGTAAACTTTTTCGGCAAAATGCCGATACATAACAAAGGAAAAGCGGCTCTATTGCTGTATCGAGCAGACTTGATCGCAGGCGGAGGCCCCCAAGATTGGGAGGTTCCACCTCAAACAGACCTCATGCTAACCGCCGACGAGCATACCCAAAATAATCTGTTGAGCGATGCCAGTGTGGCTGTGCAACTGCTGGCGGCGTGCCCTGACGCGCTGCTGCTAGTGGATGAGCGCCGCAATATCCAGTACGCTAATCGTGCCGCAGTGCAGATCAGCGGTTACGACTATGACGAAGTGGTCGGTCTGAGCCTCAAAGAACTGGTGCCGCCCGAGGAGCGGCGCTGGCTGGCGGAAACCGCGCAGGAAGCCGATCAGCTCGCCAAAGTGAGCTGCGTGTGCGGGAAGCTGCAACACCGCGATGGTACGGTAGTACCGGTTGAGGTATCAGTGAGCAAGCTGGAGAGCGGCCAAGGCGCGATCTATATGGTCGTGGCGCGGGAAACGGCCGAGCGGGTCCAACTCACCGAGGAGGCTTTGCACGCCGAGCACATGCGCGCGCTGGGCGAGATCGCCAGCGGCGTCGCCCACGACTTCCGCAACGTGCTCGCTGCCATCCTGGGGCGCAGCCAGTTGCTGCTTATGAAGGTGGCCGACCCGCAGATGCGCGAAGCACTCCAGGCAATTGAAAAGGCGGCTTTGGATGGCGGAGAGACGGTCAAGAGAATCATGCGCTACGGGAGCCCTGAGCCCAGCGGAGAGGAATTTGTCCCTGTGGACCTTAACGAGCTGCTCAAAGAGGTCATTGAGAGCACCCGCTATCGCTGGTTCCACGAGCCGCAGGTTGAGGGCAGGCGCATCGAACTGGAAGCGCGGCTGACGCCGGTGCCACTCACCGAAGGTAGTCCCAGCGAACTCCGCCAGTTCTTCACCAACCTTATTATGAACGCCTGCGACGCGATGCCCGACGGAGGTAGACTTGCCATATCCACCCAGTCAGGTCCCACTACGATAACGGTCACCATCGCCGATACCGGCGAGGGTATGGCGCCGGAAGTCCAGGAGCGCATATTTGACGCCTTCTTCACCACCAAGGGAGGCAGCAGTCTGGGCCTGGGCCTGGCACTGGGCAAGCAATCGGTGAGTCGGCACGGCGGCCAGATAACCGTGGGCAGCAGCGTCGGCGAAGGTACTATCTTCACTATCACGCTGCCGCGCATCGTCCAGGACCTCGAAGATGCCTCCAGCGAATCACCTGCGGTCTCGGCCACTGACCACGCCGCGCAGATCCTGGTAGTCGAGGACGAGCCCGTGCTGCGCGACCTGCTGCGTGAGTCGGTCGTCACTATGGGCCACGACGTCCGCGTGGCCTCCCGCACTGAAGAAGCGCTGCAACTGATCAATATCCAACACTACGATGTGGTCATAACTGACCTGGGGATGCCCGACATTCCCGGCTCGAAAGTGGCGCAGGCTGCTAAGCAGGCCTCCGGGGAGACCCACGTAATACTGCTGACGGGATGGGATAACCCGCTCAGTCCTACCCAGAGTACGTATGTGGACCAAATCCTGATTAAGCCCGCATCGGTGGCCGACCTGAGCGCCGCCATCGAGGCTGGTCTGGCCGCCTAGGCCCCAGTTACGGAGCCCATCATCCCCCCGAACAAAAAGGAGCTGTCAGGCTAACAGCCTTACAGCTCCCTTACCTCAAAGCTAGTAGTATCCTACCACTAAGCTCTGTGTCTAGTTGCTACAACCAGCGCGACTGCCTGTGCCCCACGAGCGATGTAATATCATAGCGTGGGGCAGGTGGCTACCACGCGCTCTCTTCGCCTCCGCCTTGCTCTCCGCCGGCTTGGATAATAACCACGTTGGCGGCACGTGGTCCCTTATTATCCTCTTCGATGTCGAACTCGACGACCGCGCCTTCGCCCAGGGTCCGGTAGCCTTCGCCCGAGATGGCGGAGTAGTGCACGAATACGTCTTCGCCTCCGTCACGCTCGATGAAGCCGTAACCCTTAGCATCATTGAACCACTTGACCTTACCAGTTGCCATACGAACAACCTCCGTCTTACTAGGGTTTGCGCCAGTCCTGCTGTACGACCGAAAGGCCTATGGAGGATTGTCCATACGGCACCTCGGAACTGCGCACGACAAGCTCTGGCTACAACAACATAAAATAGTATACACCAAATCGGCAAACAGTGCAAGGTCATAATGATTTCTAATCGCTAAGCCAGGGATTTTTCCGTCAGCGGCTGGGAGCCCGCGATGTGGGGGAATCAGAATAAAGTGCCCAGAGACTGGCCCCGGAGTGTGTGAAACTTTCAGGATTTTGGGGAAGAGAGAAGAAGCAGCAGTAGGGATAGCTTGCGCTTAATTCCCGTAGGAGCGGCATTCGTGCCGCGACTGAAGAGTGCTACAACGTCGTACGAGGGCCATCCCTAGCCAGGTACGGTCGCGACAAGAATGTCGCTCCTACCAATAGGGAGAGGCCGGGGCTGCTGCCGTCCCATCAAATTGGCAATGCTCTCCTTAGAGTCTTGAACAGTCCCGACTGGGCGGCGCAGCTTGACCAGGCGAGGGGTCTCTGCTATAGTATGGCAGTTGGCAGCTCGCAATTGCTGCCAGCGAGAAGAGCTATGTTTGGTTATTAGAATGAGTTGCAAGGAGAGGTTTGAGAGTGCGTAACGGTTATCGCCCCCGGGGCCGCTGGCAAAGATGCCGGTTCTGTGCAGACCCAACACGGTACGTCATTGACTATAAGAACGTCAGGCTCATGCAAGATTTCCTGGACGAGCGTGGTCGCATCCGCAAAGCGGGCAAGACCAGAACCTGTCGGCGCCACCAGAGTCAGATTGCCCAACAGATCAAGCGGTCTCGGGAAATGGCCCTGGTGCCCTATACCATCGCGTAGTGATCCCGCCTAAGTTGTTGGCGAGGAACTGGCTGCTCGTGAGATACTGGCAGCATGAACGGGAACTGCGGCTGTGCTTGATTGAGTTGAATACAGACCCCGGAATCTCTCGCCAGGAGGAACGTCATGCAAGCCCCCCACGAGCACGACCCGGTTAGCATACCCGCTCATCTGCCCCGGAGACTCGCTATCTGCTACTACGGCTGGGACTGGATCACCTCCGCGCTTCCCGACGAGGCGTATGGCGACCTGGAACGAGCCGTGCGGGAAACCAAAGAGCGCGGCTTCAACTGCATTCGACCGGACGTGGGCCTGGGCCTGCTGTTTGACGCCGACGGGAATCGGCGCGGTCCCCTCGAGTTCACCGAGTGGATACCCGGGTGCAGTGACAACATTCAGTGCGTCAACTGTCGCGGTGGCGGGACCCACGACGTCTGGGAGCGGGTGATGCAGCTCTTCGAGCTGGCCGAGCAGTACGACATCTACATCATCGGCACCAGTTGGCTGTATCAGGATTTTAACGCCCAGATCGCTGACGTTCGCATCCGTGAGGAGCTCATGGCGGTCCCCTACGAGGACCGTCTTATGCTGCTCGCCAAGCAATGGGACTGGCTGCTGAAGGACCTCAAACACCACAACCTATCCCACCGGCTCGCCCTGGTGGAACTGGTCAACGAGCTGGACTCCACCCCCATATTCGCACCTGTGCACCAGACTCTGGAACCTCCCACAATCGAGGACTGGTACCATGGCAGGTTCCCCGAATCGGATTCTAATCGCCTGCGTGACCTGGCCGCAGAGGCACTCGCCCTGCTGCGCGAGGACCATCCTGAGTTGTTGATAACAGTTGACCTGGGGTCGGCGGAAAGCATGGCCAGGCTGCTGCCGGATAATGCCCAGGTTGCCGACCACCACTGCTACCCTGATGCACTCCCCCGGGCGATTGCGGATGCGGTGGGGGCGAGGTTGTTCGACCGGACCAGCGTACCAGACCCCGAGAGCAACGAATTGCTCCGCTCGCTACTAAAGCCCAATCCGATGCCATGGGAAGAGCTCAAGCGCCGGGCCACCCGGGTGAGAAGTTCCTGGCATCCGATCGTGTGGTTTTACGATAACGTGGACAACGCGAAGTATGACGCGTGGTGCATCGAGCATTTTGATGAGATGCAGCCACGCATCGAGCAAACCACCGAGAAACATTTCCGGACGGGAGTGGAGTTCGCGAAGCAGCGGGGCTTGCCATTGGTAGTGGACGAAGGTTACATCTGCTACCCGCCGCTTCACTCGCGGCTGATAGAGATGCCCGAAGGGCGCTTCGGCGAGGAGCTTGCCGTCAACACCGCTATTGCCGCGGGCTACTGGGGGATTCTCCCCACTGGCTACGTCCGCCCCAATACGCCCGGGTGGTACCATGACGACCAGTGCGACTGGGTCCGCGGGATTAATCAGCGGATACTGGCCGGCTGATGCCCGGTCGTGATGTGTCCTGCTGCTGTGAGCTGTGCCGCCTCAGGCTCCGGCCAGCGCCGCCTCCAGACTCGCCGCGAAGATCTCCAGGCTCTCGTTGACCTGCTCCTCGGTGATGACCAGCGGCGGGGCGACGCGAATCACGTTACCGAACATCCCGATGGGCGCGATGCAGGCCAGCCCGTGCAAATAGCATTGATGGACGACCTGCGCGGCCAGGTCCTTGGCCGGCTTCTTCGACTTCTCGTCCTCGACCATCTCCAGGCCCAGCACCAGCCCCATACCGCGCACGTCACCGAGCTGCTCGTATTTGTCCTGCATCTCGGTGAGGGCGTCCAGGATTATCTGGCCCATCTTGGCAGAATTCTCCACCAGGTTCTCGCGCTCGATGATCTCGATCGAGGCCAGCGCGGCTGCTGAGCTGATCGGATTGCCGCCGAAGGTTGACCCCATCGAGCCCGGCGGCAGGGCATCCATTACCTCGCTAGTGCCCAGCACTGCTGAGCAGGGCATACCTGAACCCAGCCCCTTGCCCAGCGTCACCAGGTCGGGGTGGATGTCCCAGTGTTCCATACAGAACATCTTACCGGTGCGCCCGAACGACGACTGCACCTCGTCGAGGATGAAGAAGATGCCTTTTTCCTGGCGCCACTGATCAAGCTGCTCGAACCAGCCCGGCGGGGGGATAATGCTGCCGGCCCCGCCCTGGTACGACTCGGTCATAACCGCGCACAGCTCGCCACAGCTCTCCTGCGAAACCACCCAGTCGAGGTACTCCAGGCACTGGAAGCCGCATGTCGCCGGATCACCCAGCCCCAATGGGCAGCGGTAGCAGTATGGGAAAGGCGCGTGGATGCAGCCAGGCACCAGCGGCCCGTAGCCGGCGTGGACGCCCAGAGATGCACCGACGGAAGCTGCGCCGAGCGTGCGACCGTGGAACGCACCGTGGAAGCCGATGATCTCCCAGCCATCATGGGCGCGCCGGACCATCCGGATCGCCGCCTCAGTAGCGTCGCTGCCGGTGGTGACCAGGAAGGCCTTGTCTAGATAGTCCGGGCTGATCTCTACCAGCTTCTGGGCCAGGTCGGCGCGGGGTGTGGTGAGGAAGTCGTAGCAATTCAACAGCTTCTCCGCCTGGGCCTTGATCTGCTCGACATGATACGGATGAGAGTGGCCGACGTTGGTCACCAGCACACCGCTGGACCAGTCGAGAAACTCGTTGCCGTCCACGTCGGTGATGACGCAGCCGCTGGCTTTCTCCCAGACCAGCGGCTCCTGGTAGCCGATTGAGCGCGGCTCATACTTCTCGGATTTTGCCAGATACTCGCGGGCTTTGGGGCCGGGCAGTTCAGTCACAATCTTGGGCATAGCAGTAGCCTTCTCTCTTATGGACTCTTTCCAACAACGATGTACCCATAGTCAAATTCTGACTGTGCGCAGAGCACAGGTCTCAACGGCACCTAAGTCTGGCGGCTGCTTCGCGGGCGTCGTGGTCAGAATACGCCGGCTCGGCGGGTCAGCTCGTAACCTTCCTGGTCAACGCTGCCACATATTTGCCATTCCTCAGAGCGCACTACTCCGTCACCATAGGCACAGACATCCCGCACGGAGGGCACGCGTTCGAACAATAGATTGAACAACTCCTTGGCTCCCATGGTCGCGCCCGGCATCAAGCCCAGCCTCTGGAATACGTCTAGGTCCTTCTTGAAATCGCGAATCAGTCCGCCAGCGTGCACACACCGCCCCGTTTCCGGGTGGAAGCCGTCACAGCACTCACACGCCTGGCAGCAACCCTCCACGAGGGTAATCGGCACGTCTGGCTCCCGCTGGATTCTCTGCAATATCTCGTAGAGCGTATCATTAGGCCGGGGTGACTGCCCCTGGCCCCCGGCGTACCAGCAGCACAGGCACATCAGGTGGTGGGGGCGGACGTATAGCTGTTCCCCTTCGGCGATCTGCTTGACATTGCGCTCGCGGTATTCCCGCATTTCCTCGTCGCTGCGCTGGTAGACTACCGCCTGCCAGCCTCGGGCGCGGACACTCTCGTAGGCCCCGCTCTGGGCGAGTGGACACCCCTCCCACCCCGCCGTGTCGTAAGCGCAGATAGTGCTGGGCGTCTCGATTCTCTCAAAGAGCAACGTGTACAGATAGCGGGCCCGCCGAACTGAGCCTGGCACCAACCCAAGTCTCTGGAGCACGTCCAGGTCCCGCTTGCGATTGAACGCATCCTCCGGGTCAACATTACTGTAGTGGGGGACTTCATCCGCGTTCGATTCCAGTCTGATAGTAACTGTCGGATCTTGCTTGACCTTGTCGAGAATCTCCTCGGCCCTATCCCGGTCCAGTAACGGACATTCGGCACCGCCGAGAATACAGACCGTACTCAGCAGTTGACGCGCGTACATCGTAATCACTGGCGTCCGGCAGAATCCATCGTCCAGCGTCGTCTCGCTTATCATGCCATGGCCTTTCTAAGAGAAGCTCCGACTCCGCCTTGGGCGGAAGCCCGCCGGCACACTGCACTGGGGCCACTTGGCAGAGGTCATCGTGGCGATTATGATACCACTATGGGGGCACGGACGCAAGTGCAGGCAGGGCAGCGCACCTGCTCCGCAGCGATGCAAGTGCCAGTTTGGCACACTAGTTGCCGGCGTAGTGATTGGGTGTCGTCGTGGATAGGAGGAGGTGAACCCCGAGACGGTTGTGTGCGTCTATGTTAGTGAGGTTTATGTTCCGCTGTGCGAGCGGCATTCTGTGCGGGAGTAGGCGCGTGGCTAAAGTGATGGACGCAGAGGCCGAGGTAGGATGTAGGACAGTTGTCGGTCGCGCGCTGGTGGCAGAAGTCGCAGGAAGAATGATGTAAAGGTTCTTCAAAAAGCTCTTGACATAGAGCGGCGTTTGCAGTATACTACACTCTTGCCGAAGGATAATGCGATCCTTGAAAACCGAATAGCGTGCAGTCAAGCTTGGATCTTGGTTAAACAATGGTTTACCCTCCAGCTCGGGTCATTGGCCCGGGCAGGGAGTTCCGGTTTTTTATCGGAGAGTTTGATCCTGGCTCAGGACGAACGCTGGCGGCGTGCTTAATGAATGCGAGTCGAGCGAGAACCAGACCGTTGACTTCTTCGGAATGATTCAGTCTGGGGAGAGCGGCAAACGGGTGAGTAACACGTGGGTAACCTACCCTTCAGACGGGGATAACCCGCCGAAAGGCGGCCTAATACCCGATGGTGTGATACCGACGCAGGTTGGTATGACTAAAGGCTCCGGCGCTGAAGGATGGGCCCGCGGCCGATTAGCTAGTTGGTGAGATAACAGCTCACCAAGGCGACGATCGGTAGCCGGTCTGAGAGGATGGTCGGCCACACTGGGACTGAGACATGGTCCAGACTCCTACGGGAGTTAGCATCAGGGAATCTTGCCCAATGGACGAAAGTCTGAGGCAGCGACGCCGCGTGGGTGATGAAGGCCTGCGGGTCGTAAAGCCCTGTCAGGAGGGAAGAAAGCCGCTTCGGCGGTCTGACAGTACCTCCAAAGGAAGCCCCGGCTAATTACGTGCCAGCAGCCGCGGTAAAACGTAAGGGGCGAGCGTTGTCCGGAATTACTGGGCGTAAAGCGCACGTAGGCGGCTGAGTAAGCGGTAGGTGAAAGCCCCCGGCTCAACCGGGGAACGGCTTGCCGAACTGCTCAGCTCGAGCGCGGGAGAGGGCAGTGGAATTCCTGGTGTAGCGGTGGAATGCGTATATATCAGGAGGAACACCGGTGGCGAAGGCTGCTGCCTGGAACGCTGCTGACGCTGAGGTGCGAAAGCTAGGGGAGCAAACAGGATTAGATACCCTGGTAGTCCTAGCTGTAAACGATGGACACTAGGTGTTGGGGGTTAGACCCCCCAGTGCTGTTAAGCTAACGCGTTAAGTGTCCCGCCTGGGGAGTACGGTCGCAAGGCTGAAACTCAAAGGAATTGACGGGTCCCCGCACAAGCGGTGGAGCATGTGGGATAAAAGGATGATACGCCAAGAACCTTACCAGGGCTTGACATGTTTCTGACCGCCTGGGAAACCAGGCTTTCTGGGCAACCAGACAGATTCACAGGTGGTGCATGGTTGTCGTCAGCTGGGTTAAGTCCCGCAACGAGCGCAGCCCTCGCCGGATGTTGCCAGCGGGTAATGCCGGGGACTCTTCCGGGACTGCCTGAGTAATCAGGAGGAAGGAGAGGACGACGTCAAATCCGCATGCCCCTTATGCCCTGGGCTGCACACGTGCTACAATGGCGAGTACAAAGGGTCGCAATACCGCGAGGTGGAGCTAATCCCCCAAAACTCGTCTCAGTTCGGATTGGAGTCTGCAACTCGACTCCATGAAGCTGGAATCGCTAGTAATCGCGGATCAGCAACGCCGCGGTGAATACGTTCCCGGGGATTGTACACACCGCCTGTCAAGTCACGAAAGCTGGCAGTGCCCGAAGTCCGTCCTGGTGGCGGCCCAAGGTGAGGCCAGTGATTGGGACTAAGTCATAACAAGGTAGCCGTACCGGAAGGTGCGGCTGGATCACCTCCTTTCTAAGGAGAATCCTGCCATCGCCATCTGGCGATTGCAGGTCTAACAAGATCCTGCTAGGCGCACGCTATTCGATTTTCGAGGATCACTGAGCAAATTGCTAGGGTGGCATCAGACCACGACTATGAGTGACAGAGCAAAATTGAAGTTGTAAGCCGTATTTGACGATGAGGTTTTCCCGCGAGGGGGACTTGATCCCCCTCGTTTTTGTGTGTCACGCGCACATTGAAAGCGATTGGGCAAGGGACGGCGATGTTGGCAGGGGGGCAATTAGCTCAGTTGGTTAGAGCGCGCCCCTGATAAGGGCGAGGTCCCTGGTTCGAATCCAGGATTGCCCACCACTGATGGAAGCGAGAGGCGGGAGGCGAGAAACGGGAAACGGAAGGCTGGAGGCAAGAGTTGAAGATGAGTACGCCCATTCGCAGCTTCCGCGATCTGGAAGTCTATCAGCAAGGTCTCGAACTGGTAACGTGTAGCTACCGATTGGTTGAGGGGCTGCCCGAGAGTGAACGGTATGGGCTAGCGAGTCAGATGCGTCGCGCGGCAGTGTCAATAGTGGCTAACATTGCTGAGGGCTATGGCAAGAAACGATCAGTGAAGGACTTCAGGGCCTACCTCGACACTGGGGTAGGGTCTTGCAATGAGATGATTGCACTGCTTGATGTGTGCAAGGAACTCGAGTACATTGACACAGAGGAGTGGGAAAAGCTCTCTGAGGCGTATACAGTACTGGCCAAGCGCATCAGCGTCCTGGCTCGTAACTGGCATTGACTCTCTCGCTTCCCGCCTCCCGCTTCTCGCATCTATCACTGGGGACGTAGCTCAGTTGGGAGAGCGCCTCCCTTGCACGGAGGAGGTCACCGGTTCGAGCCCGGTCGTCTCCACCAGATCTTTCGCTAGCGGCTAGTCGTCAGCTATTTGGGGTATACTCTAATAGCTGATGAGTAGTTGGCGCACGAAGCGCACCTTGATAACTGCATAGGCTAAAGTAAAGCCAAACGTAGGTTAATACCTACAAGGAGCCGAGTATCAACATAGATAGTTTGTGTGGTCAAGCTACCAACGGTCTATGGTGGATGCCTAGGCACTAAGAGCCGATGAAGGGCGTGGCAAGCAACGAAACTGCTCCGGTAAGCTGCAAGCAAGCTGGGACCCGGAGATTCCCGAATGGGGCAACCCGGCGCCGGTAACGCGGCGTCACCGCCGCCTGAATAAAATAGGGCGGTAGGAGGCAAGCGGGCGAACTGAAACATCTTAGTAGCCCGAGGAAAGGAAAGCAATCGCAACTCCCCTAGTAGCGGCGAGCGAACGGGGATGAGCCTAAACCCGACTGGTGTCAAGCCTGCAGGCGTTGCTGGTCGGGGGTCGCGGGAAGAGCCCGGAGGTGCTGCAGCCCTCCAGCCCGGAAGTTTCACCTAGCTGAATGCGTCTGGAAAGACAAGCCGCAGAGGGTAATAGCCCCGTAAGCGAAAGGTGAAGACTGGTTAAATGCCCAGTCCCTGGCGGCTCTCTCCCAAGTAGCACGGGACACGAGATATCCCGTGTGAATCGGTGGGGACCATCCCATAAGGCTAAGTACTCTTAGTGACCGATAGTGGACAAGTACCGTGAGGGAAAGGTGAAAAGAACCCCGGTGAGGGGAGTGAAATAGAACCTGAAACCATGGACCTACAAGCGGTCGGAGCCCGGTGCTGCTTAGGCAGCCGGGTGACGGCGTGCTTTTTGTATAACGAGCCGGTGAGTTATGGTATGTAGCGAGGTTAAGCCGTGAAAGGCGGAGCCGCAGGGAAACCGAGTCCAAATAGGGCGCTACAGTTGCATGCCATAGACCCGAAACCAAGCGACCTATCCATGGCCAGGGTGAAGTCCGCCTAATAGCGGATGGAGGCCCGAACCGGTCAATGATGCAAAATTGTCGGATGAGCTGTGGATAGCGGTGAAAAGCCAAACGAGCTTGGCGATAGCTGGTTCTCCCCGAAATAGCTTTAGGGCTAGCCTCGGGGGTTCAGCGATGGAGGTAGAGCACTGAATGGGCTAGGGCCCTTAGATGGGTACCAACCCCAATCAAACTCCGAATGCCGTCGCCGGAAACCCCGGGAGTCAGACTGCGAAGGATAAGCTCCGTAGTCGAAAGGGAAACAGCCCAGACCGCCAGCTAAGGCCCCTAAACCCAGGCTAAGTGGGAAAGGAAGTGAAAGCGCTTAGACAGCCAGGAGGTTGGCTTAGAGGCAGCCATCCTTTGAAGAAAGCGTAACAGCTCACTGGTCAAGTGTTTTTGCGCCGAAGATCCAACGGGGCTCAAGCCTGGTGCCGAAGCTGCGGAGGTTAGTAGATGGAGGCGGCCAGGATCGGGTTGGCCTGGTCTTGGGCAGACTGCGTTGCTCTTCGGAGCAGCAACGTCTGTTCGGGACCTGTGTTGGCCCGGTCTGCTCGCGCCAAATCCTATTCACTACTGGCCTGGTAGGGGAGCGTTCCGTGGTAGGCCGAAGGTAGACCGAAAGGACTACTGGACGAAACGGAAGTGAGACTGCCGGCATGAGTAGCGAAAAGACAAGTGAGAATCTTGTCCGCCTTGAGCCTAAGTCTTAAGCAAGGTTCGTCCGCTTAAGCTTAGTCGGTCCTAACCCGAGGGCGAAAGCCGTAGGGGATGGACAACAGGTTCATATTCCTGTACCACCGCCTAACGCAGCGCTGCTTCGGCAGCGCGAGACCGAAGGGACTTCGCAGCAGGGTAGGTCATCCGCGTGATTGGTAGAACGCGGTCAAACCGGTAGGGGGATGGATAGGCAAATCCGTCCATCAAATACCCCGAGAGGTGATGAGGAGCCGCCGTAAGGGTGGCGAAGTGACTGACCCCATACTGCCAGGAAATAGTCTCTAGGAGAGACGTTAGGTAGTGACCGTACCGCAAACCGACACAGGTAGGCAGGGAGAGTATCCCAAGGCGCGCGAGAGAACCCTCGTTAAGGAACTCGGCAAAATGACCCCGTAACTTCGGGAGAAGGGGTGCCCGGAGAGGTGGCGCAATGGCGTCTCTTTGAGAACGAACTTGACGAGCCTCTCTGGGCCGCAGAGAAACGGCAGGAGCGACTGTTTACCAAAAACACAGGTCTCTGCTAAGGTGAGAGCCGCTGTATAGGGGCCGACGCCTGTCCGGTGCCATAGGGTTAAGGGGAAGGGTGAAACCGCTTCGGCGGTGGCAGCTCTGAACTCAAGCCTTGGTGAACGACGGCCCTAACCATGAGGGTCCTAAGGTAGCGAAATTCCTCGTCGGATAATACCCGACCCGCACGAAA
>JALGTY010000597.1 GCA_029821145.1 Candidatus Zipacnadia bacterium | reverse complement strand
CTCGATTGTGTGCCACTTCGCATGGCCATCGGCAAACACAATATTAGCCCCGCCGTTATGCCGCTGGGGTACGAAGTAGCTAGCGTGGTTGCCTTCGCAGATGCGCCAAGCATTGGTACCGTAGTCAGAGTAATGGCGTGTCCAGTCCGAATCTGCGATGATAACGGTCTCGGCCGGGTACTTGACCTCCGCCATTTTATGGTACGCTCCCCACACAGTTAGGACGCGGTGATTGCAGCCGTAATCGAGGTTACCGTAAGCACGGGGGGTGTCGGCAGGGGGACAAGGCATCACCGAACTGGGACACAGGAAGACCTGCCAGTTCATGATGTAAGGCTGAATCAGATAAATCCAGGTCAGGCTAGGGGTCGATCGAATGTACCCCGGAGTGTAGACCTCGTCGTAGTCCTGCGTGTACTGCATCACGGCCAGGCCCATCTGCTTGCAGTTGCTCAAGCAACTCGACTGCCGCGCTTTCTCGCGCGCTCGGGCGAAGACGGGAAACAGAATTGCGGCCAGGATTGCTCCTTTTCTTGACATGACATCCCTCCTCACATTTTTTCCTATCCCCCTTTGATTCCCCCTTCCCTGTAGGGAAGGGGGCTAGGGGGTTAGGAAGCAATTAGGTCCGACCGGCCCCCTGCTACTCGACGTATAACGCGGATTTGGGCGATCAGTACTTCGGCCCCCCAGTGGCATACCAGCAGAGATTCTGCGGCGGCCGGGTGAAGATCACCGGTCCCGTGTAGATGTCGTTGAGGTCTATGTGCCACCACTTGGCGTGCCCATCGGCGAAAACGATATTCGCGCCGCCGTTGTGCCGTGCCGGGATGAAGAAGCTGGGGTGATAACCCGCAGCAATGCGATAAGAATTGGACGCGCCATAGTCTGCAGGGCCTTGCGTCCAGCCGGAGTCGGCGATGACGATGGTCTCTGCCGGATACTTGATCTCTGACAACCTCCTCCCCATGTAACCGGACCTATAGATACTCCTGTTGATTCCGTAGGAGAGAGCGTGGGTAGTGCCGCGCAGGCTGAACCAGTATGTGTAATTGGGATACGCACCTTTGCTTGCACTGGGGCAGTAGAAGACCTGACCATTCTTGATATACGGATCCAGCAGGTTAGGCCAAATGGCGGTGCCTCCTCCTCCTGCGGCGTACGAGATATACGCCGGCACCAACTCTTCGTCGTAATCCCCCAGGTACATCCTGTGAGCCAGCCCCAACTGCTTGGTGCGGGCGAAGACGGGAAACAGAATTGCGGCCAGGATTGCGATAATCGCAATCACCACCAGCAACTCGATGAGCGTGAATCCTCTTCTTGACATGACATCCCTCCTCACACGAATTGATAGAAAGATACGTTGCTAGTATTCCCTGGCAATTACCTAGTTACACACGCGAGGGCAGATTCCTGCACGGTAAGAAATATTAGCGCGCCGGCGTCAGTACTTCGGCCAGCCGTCTTTGCGCCAGCAGATGTCATCGGGCCGCCGGGTGAAGGTCACCGGCCCCACGTAGATGTCGTTCTCCTCGATGTGGTGCCACTTGGCGTGGCCGTCGCAGAATGCGATATTAGCGCCATGGTTGTGCCGCGCGGGCACGAAGGCGGCGGCCCAGAAGCCGTCAGAGACATACCAGCAGTTCGAGCAGTGATAATCGGTTGTGCTGCGGGTCCAGTCGGAATCGACGATTATCAGTGTCTCGGCGGGATATTCAATCTCGGAGAGCTTGATCGGCGTTCCCCCGTACCAGGTATCAATATTGAGCCGGTAGTTTATGCCATAGTCGCTGACGCCTCCCCATGAGGGGCTGCCGGCGCTGGGGCAGCGGAATATTTGCAGGTTCTTGATATATGGGCCCAAGAGGCCTGGGGTTCTGGTGGTCGGGCACCAGTACATGATAGTGTCATCCGCGTGCCTGATGCGGGCCGGCACCAGGGCCTCGTCATAGTCGGAGCTGTACATCACCGCGGCCAGGGCCATCTCCTTGACGTTGTTGAGGCAACTGGTCTGCCGGGCCTTTTCTCGTGCCCTGGCGAAGACGGGGAATAGGATCGCGGCGAGGATAGCGATTATGGCTATTACGACCAGTAATTCAATCAGCGTAAAACCTTTGCGCCTAGACATATCCCTCACCTCCATTGCAACTGCCTGCCACTGTACCCACAATATTCATGATACCCCAATTTGACCAATTGAAGCAAGATTTGTAGCTGCTGACCTTCCGGCTTGTAAGCGAAATGCCCAGGGGAACGCGCCCATGGCACCGCCTCCTACCAAGCCTCCTGGACGACAGGCAGCTCTTTGCCAACGTTCCCACCAAGCCTCCTGGACGACAGGCACCACCAAGCCTCCTGGACGACAGGCATCCTTTTGGCAACGTTCCCACCAAGCCTCCTGGACGACAGGCATCCCTGCCTGTCGAGAATGTGGACAGGCTGGGAAGCCTGTCCTCCAGGGGCTTTAACAGCGCAGTTCAACCCGACAACGGAGCGCTTTCCTCCGCACCGTCAATCTCGTCATCGCTACCCCGTCCCCACCAAGGCCATTCCGCCGGATCAGCGACCAACTCTTGCGCCACAGGGTTGTTCCATATATAGCGCGCTGTCTCCTCGTAGTCGGCGCGGCCCCTGATTATGTGATTCCAACTCTCATCTCGCCACAGAGCGCCTTTACGCCCCACCAGCTCGTTTATCGCGGTCGCTGTCCAACTCTTTATGCTGTGCATTATCTCGCTCAATGACTTGCCCCCGCACTCATCAGCGAGTGGCTTCACAATCATGTGCACGTGATCTGGCATCACGGTATGGTCATACAGCAAGTATCTGCTGCCAGCGAAGTGCCGCAGGGCCTGGATGATGATCGAGGCAACAGCCGGATTTGTGAGATCCAGTGTCACTGCTTCGTCTAGAGTGAAGGTAACGAAGTAGGTTGCGCCGTCAATCTCGATGTGCGGGAGGTGGCGTCTCGTTTTTCGCATAGCCCCTGCCCCCTGCCTTTGGTTTGGACAGGCTAGGAAGCCTGTCCTCCTGGGCCTTTTTTGAGGCCGCTGTCCTTTTAGTAGGCCCCTTTTGAGTGTCCTCTTTAGCAGCTTTTTTTGGCAGTTCTTCTTAGCAAGTCTCCTAGACGACGGGCGTCCTTTTGCCAAGCCTCCTACCAAGCCTCCTGGACGACAGGCATCCCTTTGCCAACGTTCCCACCAAGCCTCCTGGACGACAGGCATCCCTGCCTGTCGCGTTGCCTGTCCAGAATGTGGACAGGCTGGGAACTTATATTATGCACGAGGGTGTGTTGGGAGTGGGAAATGGGTTGTTGTGTGCTAGGAAAATGGCGCTATTGGGCAATCTGAAGTTGTTGTACCCTCCGTTTGAGCCGCAGCCC
>JALGTY010000007.1 GCA_029821145.1 Candidatus Zipacnadia bacterium | reverse complement strand
AACGGCTGTCGGGCTGGAAAGCCCGACCTACGCGAGACAAGAGGGTTTGGCCGACGTAGGCGACACAGGAGGGTTGGCTGAGCCGGCATGGAGCAAGACGATTGGTCTGGCCCACGCCAAAGGCAAGGGTTTCGCCGCTTGCCGCGCTAGAGGATATATCGAGACTACGCGATGCTCAATATATGCCGCACACACCCGTAGGACGGGCTTTCTAGCCCGTCCGGGCAGCGTGTCCATAATGCTCAAGTCACGACGACATTATCTCGAGTATGATGGTGCAAGCTATTTCGTCACCTTCCGGATAGCGTGCCGGAATGCAGTTGACCTTCTTGATGGAACCATTGCGCCTATCATCATACGTGCTCTGCATCACTTTGATGGCAAGCGCTACTTACTATACGACTACACGGTCATGCCGGACCATGTACATCTGATCATTAAGCCGCTACTGTGTGATGGTCGCGTTGAACCCCTGGCTCGGATTATGCAGGGCATAAAGGGATGGACGGCCTGGCAGATAAAGCAACTTCTCGGCCGACGCGGCGCGCTCTGGCAGGCTGGCAGGTACGACCGCATAATCAGAAATCGCGATGACTACGAGGAAACGGCTCGCTATATATGGGCAAATCCGGTCGCGGCAGGTTTCGTCAAAGCGCCTGAGTTGTGGCCGTGGTCAGGCAGAGGCCATGCGCTATCAGAAGCTACTTAGGTGCGTTGTTGGCATTATCGAGAGCCATGGACAGCGAAGGCCAACAGCGCCGAACTGCAAGGCCCGGCCTACGTGAGACAAGAGGGGGCGTATGAAATACCTCGGCGTTGACCCAGGAGAAAGTAAAGTAGGCCTCGCCATCTCCGACCCAGAGGGCAAGTTGGCCATGCCCCTCAGCGTGCTGTATGAAGCAGGCGAGCAAGCCCAGGTTGATGCGATCCTACAGGTTGCGAAGGAGCAGGACGCGGAGGCCATCGTCGTAGGTATGCCCTATACGCTGCGCGGAGATGTCGGCCCGTCCGCTGAACGTGTGCAAGCTCACGTGCAGCTATTGAAGCAGAGCACAGAGCTCCCTGTTTGTACTTGGGACGAACGCTTCAGCAGCGGGATCGCTGAGAAGGTTCTCTTGCAGGCCGATGTCAGCCGCGCAGGCCGCAAGCAGCATATTGACAAACTGGCCGCGGCCATCATGCTCCAGTCGTTTCTCGACCGGCAGGCAACTTCGGCCTCTTCGACAAGCTCAGGACAAGCAGGCTCAGGACCGGCCGCTGAGGAGTGCCCGCAAAGTTGAGCAAACGCCTGTTCATTATCGCAATTCTGCTGGCACTGCTCGTGGCCGCTGGTAGTGCCTTTTACTACCGCTGGGGACTGCAGCCGGCGGACCCAGATGGTGAGACGCGGCTCATCTTCTTGCCGCAGGGGGAGGGCATCTGGGCGATTGCTTCGGTACTTCGACACGAGGGCATTGTTCGCAGCGCTCCGGTCTTCTATGTCGCATATCGCCTGCACATGCGCACGGGCGGGGTCGGCGAGCTACCTGCATCATACTTCGACATCTCACCCGCCGATTCGGTGCCGACGATAATCTACTCACGCCTTCGTGAACCGGCTGTCCGTCGGATTACTTTTCCCGAGGGTTTCACCTTGAAACAGATAGCCGATCGGATCGCCGCCAGTGATCTGCTGATCTCAAGGCAGGCCTTCGTGGAAGCGGCGCGAGCGGACACGGTCAAAGACCTCGTTTTGTTCTCCTTTGAGTCGGACGATCTCGAGGGCTATTTATTCCCGGACACCTACGAGTTCGCCGTCGGCACGCCGGCGTATGAGGTCGTCTCTGTAATGGTCAATAACTTTGAGCTTAAGGTCGTCGAAAACAACCAACCGCAGATTGCGAATAGTCCTTATTCGTTACACGAGTTGGTCACCATAGCCTCCCTCATCGAACGTGAGGCAAGGGTGGACAAGGACCGTCGCCTGATATCCTCCGTCATCTATAACCGCCTCCGAAGAGGCATGAAACTGCAGATTGACGCCACCGTGCAGCATGCGTTGCCGGAGCACAAAGAGCGCCTGCTGCATTCGGATCTACGGGTCGAGTCGCCGTACAACACGTACCTGCACGCTGGTCTGCCGCCAGGCCCGATCTGTAACCCCGGCCTGGCCTGTCTGGAGGCGGCTCTCAGCCCGGCGGAGACCGATTACCTGTACTATGTTGTGGGCGCCGACGGAGCACATATATTCAGTAAGACTTACCCCGAGCACTTGCTGGCGATAGGCAAAGCAAGACGGGCTACCCGATAGGCCGGCGTGCAACATCCGTCTGAGACGGTGAAGCTGAGTGTGTGAGGTGTTCCGACCCAACCAGTACGTTGTGGCCCTGGAGGACATTGACCTCGATGCCCTGGCCGAGGCAGGGATCAAGGGTCTGCTGATTGACCGTGACAAGACGTTGACGGCCTGGCGCAGCCGAGAGGTCTCACCGGCCAAGCGCCAATGGATTGAGAGGGCCAAAGAACGCTTTAGTCTTTGCTTGGTCTCCAACACCGTCTTCGTAAAGGGCATTCGGGCGGTGGCTGAGGACCTCGGCATCTCAGTGGTGTGCGGCTGGGGTCTGGGACGCAAACCCCTGCCCGGAGCGATCAGGGCGGCGCTACGGGAGATGAATGTAGAGCCGCGTGAGGCCGCCATTATCGGCGACCAGCTTTTCACCGACATCCTTGGGGGCAACCTGCTGGGGCTGTACACGATCCTCGTGAAGCCGGTGCCCGGCAAAGAATTCCCCGGCACGTGTCTGACGCGCATCCTGGAGCGGATGGTCGCCGGTCGGCTGCGGCTGGCTCCCGACAGCCGTCCGGAGAGGCAATGATGACAATGGACGCACAACCTGACTGGCAGAGCTGGTGCGCAGGCCTCAATGGCAAGACAACTGTCACGGGGGTCTTCGGCTGGCCGGTCGAGCACAGCCTCTCTCCGCCGATGCACAACGCCGCCTTCGCCGCCTTAGGTCTCAACTGGGCGTATGTTCCCTTCCCGGTGCAACCCGAAGAGCTCCGCGCAGCCATCGCCGGAGTGCGCGCCCTGGGCATTCGTGGTGTCAATGTGACCATACCCCACAAGAGTGCGGTTATTGAATTCCTGGACGAACTTGACGATGTCGCCGCGACGCTGGAGGCGGCCAACACGATTGATGTTTGTGATGGCAGGCTGACTGGGTACAATACCGACGGCCCCGGCTTTGTTGCCTCGATGCGGGAAATCGGCTGGAGCGCAGCGGGCCGAGCGGTGACCATCATCGGCGCCGGCGGCTCCTCCCGGGCCGTGGCCGCAGCCGTGCTTCGTGAGCAGGCCGGGCGCCTCAGCATCATCAATCGCACCCCTGCCAAAGCCGAAGCGCTTGCCCTGCTGCTGAGCAGTGGTCAGGCGGCACAGATCACCACTGCCGGTCTGGCCGCGGCGCACGCTGAAGAATGGGTGCGTGAAGCCGAAATAGTCGTTGACTGCACCTCCGTGGGCATGTATCCCCACGTGGACGTGGCACCAGTGGTGCCGGCTGGATGGCTTCATGAGGGCCAGCTAGTCTGTGACCTGACCTACAACCCGCGGCACACCGTCTTGCTCAAGGTCGCACAACAACGCGGCGCCGAGACACTGGATGGCACTGGGATGCTGGTGCACCAGGGTGCAATTGCGTTTGAGCAATGGACGGGGCAGCCGGCTCCCATCGAGATCATGCGGCAGGCACTACTCAACGCGCTCCAGCAGCGGCCTGCATAAGCTGAGGAGCATGTTCGCCCCGCCGCTCCTGGTGCCCAGATGAGAGTTCTTCATCAGACCAGAAGGAATTTGACGGCGGAGCGCCTAATAACATAGAATATAGGATAATTGATTGTACCGATTCGATATACTTGCTTGCTGAGGTGCAAGGTATATGCGAAGACGCCGCGGACATAAGATGATAGGACAGTTGCTCATCGAGAAAGGGCTGATTAGCCAGGAACAACTTGATGAAGCGCTGCAGGCTCAGGAGCAGACTACACAGCGCATTGGACAGGTACTGGTTGACCTCGGACATATTGAGCCGCAACCGCTGTACGAAACGCTTTCTGAGCAGCTTAATGTGCCGTATGTGGACCTGTCGGCTACGCCCCCGGACTCCAAGGTGGCGCTGTTGCTCGACAGAAAGAGCGCTGAAGAGCACCAGGCAGTGGCGGTCGGCCGCGGCGACGGGACAATCCGCGTTGCAATGGCCGAGCCTGATGACGTTATGGCCATTGATGCCCTGAAGATGATACTGCAGGTCACTATCGAGCCGCTGCTGGCCAATCCGAGAGACCTGGAGCAGGCCATCAAGAAGACTTACAAGGACACCGAGGGCTCCAGGCCGGCAAGAGCTACCCCAGCGCCCGGTGCGACGGGCGCCGGCATGCCGGACATGCAGCAGCTCGCCGACGAGATCGCGGGCGAAGATGCGCTGGGCGTAAGCGCAGATGATGAGGAAGAGGACGAAAGCAGAGTCCAAACTGACCGCATCGCTGACATTACCGACGAAGCACCCGTCATCCGCTTGACAAAGATCCTCATCTCTCGCGCCATCGAGGAACGGGCCAGTGACATCCACGTGGAGCCGTATCAGGACCGCGTACGTGTCAGGTATCGCATTGACGGCGTCCTGCACGAGATTATGCCCTTGCCCAAGTTCGTCCACGCGCCATTGGTCTCGCGTCTGAAGATCATGTCGGGTATGAATATCGCGGAGCGCCGCGTGCCGCAGGACGGTCGCATCCATGTACGGCACGGGGGCAGAGACTTCGACCTACGCGCCTCCGTAATTCCCACTACGCTCGGCGAAAAGTTCGTCATGCGGATTCTCGACAAGACCTCGATACAGATTGGTATGGAGAACCTGGGTCTGGTAGGGCACATGTATGCCCGCATCGAAAGCCTCATCCGACAGCCCAACGGCATGCTCCTGTCCACCGGGCCCACCGGCTCGGGTAAGACCACCACACAGTACTGCATCCTCAACCGCATCAATACTGTTGACCGCAACATCATTACCATCGAGGACCCGGTCGAATACGAGCTTGACGGCCTGGGCCAGGTACACGTGAACCGCAAGGCCGGCCTGACTTTCGCTATTGCGCTGAAGTACTTCTTGCGCCAGGACCCCGATATCATCTTGGTCGGTGAAATCCGCGACCTCGAAACGTCAGAAATCGCCATCCAGGCCGCGCTTACCGGTCACCTGGTGCTCTCCACTCTGCACACAAATGATGCCCCCTCCACCGTCACCCGCCTTGTGGACATGGGCGTTGAACCGTTCCTGATCGCTTCCTCCGTTATTGGCTCGTTGTCTCAGCGGTTGGCCCGAGTTATCTGTGAAGAGTGCAAGGAGGAGTACGAGCCACCGCGCGATGTGCTGCTTACATTCGGATTCGACCCCGACGATCCGGATAATGACGGCGTGAAGTTCTATCACGGCGTCGGCTGTAGTCACTGCCGTGAAACCGGATACCACGGCCGCATTGGGATCTTTGAGCTCATGGAGATGAACCGCGAGATTAGTGAGCTTATCGTCAAGCGCGCCTCGGCAGGGCAGATCAAAGAGGCTGCTCTGGCGGCCGGGATGATCACTCTCGCCATGGACGGCATCGAGAAGGTCAAGGCCGGCATGACGACCGTTGACGAACTCGCCCGGGTTGTCTTCACCGCGGGCGCTGCCTAACTGCTGTTGCATAATATCGCGCCAAAGACTTGCTATCAGAGCATATCTTGGAAAGGAAGGCAATCAAATGGCAGGGGCAGAGGAAACCAGGACTGCTCGGCCGCAGCAGGCGGCTGTAAAGAAAAAGCCGTCCAAACCAAAGGCGCTGCCTATTGCAGACGTCCACATAGACGAGTTGTTGGAAGTCGTCGTCCGACAGGACGCCTCGGACCTGCATCTTTGTGACCAGTTGCCGCCGGTATTGCGCATTGACGGTGAGCTCAAGCAGATGCGCTATGAGAAGTTGGACCCCAGTACCTCGCAGCGCATGATCTACGACATTCTCACCGACGAGCAGATCCAGCGCTTCGAGACCGAACTGGAGCTTGACTGCTCCTATTCACTGCGCAACGTAGCGCGTTTCCGCGTCAACGTCTTCCGTGACCGAGGTACTGTCGCCGCTGCCATGCGCCTGATCCCGCGCAAGATCCCCACCATCCGTGACCTCGGCCTGCCCGCTGTTTTCGAAAAGATAGCTAGCCGTCCGCGCGGTCTCTTCCTCGTAACCGGGCCGACCGGCTCGGGCAAGTCAACGACACTGGCCGCGATTATTGACAACATTAACACACACCGGGCCGAGCATATTATCACCATTGAGGACCCCATCGAATACCTGCACGACCACAAGAAGTCCATCATCAACCAGCGCGAACTGGGGCAGGACACTCATGCGTTCAACAACGCATTGCGCTCGTCGCTTCGCGAAGACCCCGATGTGCTGTTGGTAGGTGAGATGCGTGACCTGGAAACCATTCACTTGGCCATCACCTGCGCGGAAACCGGCCACTTGGTCATGGCCACCCTCCACACCAACAGTGCCGCCGAGTCGGTTGACCGCATGATTGACGTGTTCCCGGCCAATGAGCAGGAGCAAATTCGCGTGCAGCTTTCCAACAACCTCGTTGCAATCGCCTCCCAGCAGTTGTTGCCGCGTGCGGGACAACCGGGCCGCATAGCCGCTATCGAGGTCATGGTTGCCTCGTCGGCTATCCGCAACTTGATCCGTGAAAACAAGGCCCACCAGATAACATCCATCATCCAGACCAGTGGCGGCGAGGGGATGCAGACCATGGACCAGGCGCTGCGCGATTTGTATCAGCAGAGCCTGATAACTTATGAGGTCGGCATGCAGCGCAGCCAGAACCCCCAAGAGTTTGAAAAGCTCTGCGCCGGGGAAGTCTAGTAGTAACTGCGCCGGTTGTTACACACATTATGAGTAATAGTGCATCGTGTCAGTAGGGAAGGGTGTTGGCACATGCCCACTTTTGCCTATACTGCTCGTGACAACACGGGCAAGGTAATCAAGGAAACGGCAGAGGCCAGTAGCAAGGATGCTCTGCTCAAGCAACTGCGCGACCGAGGGCTGAATGTTGACTCGGTCGAAGAAGAGAAGGCGAAGACCACAGCCAAGAAAAAGGTCGGAGGCTTTCGGCTGTTCGGCGGGAAAGTCAGCATGAAAGATTTCTCCATGTTCTGCCGCCAGTTCGCCACTATGATTAACGCCGGTGTGTCACTGATTCGCTGTCTCGACGTTCTGGAGCAGCAGACTAGCAGCGCTCGCCTCAAGGAAATCATCCGCGACCTCACGATCGAGATCCAGGGCGGGGCAACCTTGTCCCGTTCAATGGCAAAGTACCCCCGTGTCTTCACCAATCTGGCGATCGGTCTGGTACGCGCCGGGGAGGTCGGCGGCGTTCTTGACGAAACCCTGGACCGCCTCGCGATGTTCTCCGAAAAAGACATGGAACTGCGTCGGAAGGTCAAGTCGGCCATGACTTATCCGGTCATGGTCATGATCGTCGCCGTCGGCATCGTTACATTCTTGGTTACCTTCATCCTGCCCAAGTTCATGGACCTGTTCAAGGAGCTGGGGATGACCGACGACCAGTTCCCTGCGCCTACCAGGCTACTGATGAACGCCAGCCATTTCTTGACGAGCAAATGGTGGTTGGCCGCGATAATCATCTTCTGTATGGTAACCGCCATCAACCGCATTAAGGCGACTAAGACGGGCAAGCGGTATTATGATATGTTGATGCTAAAAATGCCGGTCTTTGGGCCCCTCACCCACAAGATTGCGATCGCCCGCTTCTCCCGCACGCTGGCCACTCTGTTGGCCAGTGGTGTTCCGATTCTGCAGGCGATGGAAACCGTTGCCGGTACCGTGGATAATGATGTCATCTCTGATGCCATTCTGCTGTCTCGAGCCAGCATCCGCGAGGGTGATACGATCGCAGCGCCACTGGGTGAGTCGAAGATGTTCCCGCCCATGGTTGTGCAGATGATCGCGATCGGCGAAGAAACCGGCCAGCTAGACACGATGTTAACTAAGGTCGCTGAGTTCTACGAGGGTGAAGTGGACGCGGCCCTCGAAAGTCTTACCGCAGCTCTGGAACCGATCCTTATCGTGTTCCTTGGTGCTGTGGTAGGTTTTATCGTTATCGCGATGTTTCTGCCGCTGATTGGCATCATCGGCGAGCTGTCATCATAAACTGAGATCGCCACAAAGGGGCTGGCATAACGTGTCGGCCTCCATTGTTTCATCTGCGTCGCCACGTCTTCTCCTATTGTAGCCACGGCCTGAGAGGCAAGAAGGCGCAATGGCGATTGCGCCTTGTTCGTAACGGGAGTCGCCCTTCATGTCCAGCCCTTGGGGCCTCACAATCATGGTGCTGCTCATCGGCATGGCGGTGGGCAGCTTCCTGAACGTAGTCATATTTCGCCTCCCGCGCCGCGAATCAGTAGTCAGCCCCCGCTCAAGATGCTTGAGCTGTGGCGCTGCCCTCACCGCCCTGGACCTGGTCCCGGTTTTCTCCTACATATTCCTGTGGGGCAAGTG
The DNA here is from genome assembly GCA_029821145.1 of Candidatus Zipacnadia bacterium. Classification (GTDB taxonomy): domain Bacteria; phylum Armatimonadota; class Zipacnadia; order Zipacnadales; family UBA11051; genus UBA11051. Next base: position 20,216 of record JALGTY010000007.1, on the reverse strand, counting down.
CCGCCACTGCGGCCGCGCCTTCAGCCCTCGCTACATGATAGTTGAGGTGCTCACGGGCCTGTCCGCCGTGGCATCCCTGACGTTCATCGGCCCCAATCTGTATGCCGTCTCGGTCTTTGTCATGATCTGCATTCTTATCGCTATCTTCTTCATTGACCTGGATTGGATGATCATTCCCGACGAAATGGTACTGCTGCTCGTCGGCTTCGGCGTGTCTCTCAATGGGCTGGGTATCTGGCGGGCACAGTTCGGTGAACTTATCCTGTTTACGGAGAGAACTGCGCTGGCCACGTACACAATAAGCCTGCCGGGGAGCATCGTCGGGATGGTATTGGGGGCTGGGGTTTTTCTTCTCATAGGTTGGGCCTCGGAAAAGATTGTTCGGCGGCCGACCATGGGCGGCGGGGATGTAAAGCTGGCCGGGGCCATGGGAGCATTGTTGGGACCGGGCTATCAGTTTCTGGCATTCTTCCTGTACGCCGTCTTCGTCGGTGCTCTGATCGGCCTGCTGGCCATGGCATTTCGCAGAAAAAAGCGCCGCGGTTACATACCGTTCGGCCCGATGCTGGCGGCGTCCGGGGCAGCGATGCTGCTGTTTCCGGCTGAACTGACGGCGTTTATTGTGCACATTTACACGTGACTCGAACCGGCCCGAGCCTAGTGTGACGGCCTTGGCCTCGCACAAGCCGCCAGCGGCGCACCGGTGTCAGCCGCCCATATTGACACAAAGGCCAGCCGCTGCGCTCCGCATGGCTGTTATCCTAGTGTCGTGTCCCAGAAATAACTTCACACAATTCGAATAGCTCACCAAACGCGTGGCTCGGCCTGACCTGCGCCTCGCGCAGGTCAGGTGAGAATGGGGGTACCCGCGCCGCAGGCGTGGGTCAATTCTCAGCTTCCAGCCCGAGGTCGTTCGGGTCGAGCTCTCCAACTGAGCATCTTCCAGTTGCTGTGGCGCGGTATTGAAGGCGTCTAAGCGATAAAGGCATTTCAGGGACACGACACTGGCTTAGGCCGGCCTTTGGCGTAGTCTGCACAGCGTATGCCATTGGCGACTCGTTTGGGAGTGCGGCAGGCGTTGCAGCCGTGCTCCGTTATTACTTTGTCAGTAGGCGTTCAAAAAGGTTTGATACGTTTGTAATGGGGGTAGAAATTGAACGTTGGTAGCGGACAGGCAACGTGTGCAAGCGTCGGGGGGACGGTTCCGCTACTGACTTCTTTTTGCCCCAATCATCTGAGGGGGTTATTGTCCTATGAACCTGCGTTCTAGTTGGCACGGCTTTACACTGATCGAGATGCTCGTGGTCATCGCGATCATCGCGATCCTGGTTGGTATTCTCTTTTCCGTGTTCGGTCCGGTGCGCGAGCAGGCCCGACAAACACAGTGCATAAACAATCTGTCCCAGCTAGGTATGGCGCTCAAGGCTTACCGCACCGATCACGGCAAGTATCCGCTTGCCCCGAAGTATGACACTGACATCGAGAAGTACCTGGGCGGGTTTTCCGCGCTCTATCCCGACTATGTTGATGACAAGTCGCTGTTTATCTGCCCGGACGACCGCAATATTGATGGCAAGGAGAAGGAGGCGCGCCAACGCAACTACTGTAGCTATAACGGCAAGGTAACCGCTATAGACACTGGCGATGAGGACACCTGGAAATTTGACCAGGCGGATTATACCCACATCGAAACCGATGCCGCCATCTCTGACGCCCCCACGCGCACCTACAACTACGGCGGATATGAAAACAGTGGTGTGGATTGCTACAACTCCGACCCTGCCGATGATGGCTACTATCCGTACATGACCGGGGCGCCGCCTTCCTGGCTGACCAACGAGGGTCTGAAGCGCAAGCACTATCCGCGCCTGATGAACCGCCAGGCACCCGATACCACCATCGTCACTCACTGCATCCACCACCGCGGCCAGTACGACAAGGACACTGAGCAAATAGACATCATACTCAGACTCAGCGGCAGCACCAATAAAGTCAACAGAATGGCGTGGCAAGCGCACGGCAGCGGCGAGGTTTCAAAGTTCGTCAAGCAGCGCGAGTAGCGCCCTGGCCAACAGTGTACTGCGGCGCCGGGGCTGCTGTAGCGCGCTGTTGCTATGCAGCCCCTTTTGGCAAACCCGACACAGTGTTGCCCCATCTGCAATGCGAGTACGGAGGCCGTAAGTGATAAACGTAAGGCAGTTCACAACTTGGCACAGGCCTGGTTCGCGGGGGATGACGCTGCTCGAACTGATGGTAGCCATGCTGGTGCTGCTTATAGGCATCTGGACTATTGCGGCGGGCTTCCCCAAACTGCTGGCCAACCTCACTTCCGAGGGTGAGCGCACTGAGATGGCGCGCTTGGTACAGCGCAATATGGAGCGCCTCAAAGATACGGAAGGTGCCTTGCCGTGGGCGATCGCCGGCGATCCGACCATCAGTCCTTATTCCGAGCCTGAAGATATCACTGAGCCCTCGCGGCCTGCCAACGCTCAGGAGAACTTGCTTGATGTAATAGGCGAGGCCTTCCAGATCCCCGGCGCGCAGCCCGACGCGGCGGGCACCGGCGCCCAAGCCTCCTCCGCTTATGTGCTGCAGCAGGGGCCCGCGCAGTGGTGTAACTACCCGGAGACTGACAGCTATCCGTTTGTCTATATCCTTATCCCGCTCACCGAGCAGCGCGTTGACCCGCGAGTGGCGGGCAACCCGATGCTGCCAAATAGCTTCTATGTGGACGAGGCTAATGGCAGAATCTTTGTGCCAGAGACTGTATATACCTATGACGGCTCGGAAAGCACCGCCTGGTCGGTGGACGAGCTGCTGGTCAACTACGCCTGGGCCGAAACCGGCGGCATAGCCAATCGGCCACCCACACATTATGTCCAGGACGAAAGAGCCATTGACGATGCCTATACCGCGTCCGGGGACTGGTATTTCTCCGTACGCGCTACTGCCCGTTCCGGCGGAGACCATGACTTTTCATGCCTCATTGAGGGCAGAACTGCGGCGCAGGCCATTGTCTATTTTGACCGTGAGGAGTGGGACGACGCCGATAACTTACCCGACGGCCGCGGCCGCTACGTCCTCAATAATGATTACGGTGTCGAGCTACGCTTCCACCGCGACGATGCAGGCCTGACGGCGTATGTGGATTACCGCCTCCGCGATGTTGAGGACACCAACGGGATCTCTGCTGAGAGCGGCCGCCGCAAGCTGATGATGATCGAAGACCATGTCATCAACAACGAAGCCGTGCGGACCGACGACGTGACCGGCGACAGCTACGCGGAGGTCAAGCTGGCGGCCGGCAACATAAACGACGAGATGCCGCTTTTCTCACAGGACCTCAGCGGAACCGAGCTGACCAGCGACGTCTATCTGCTGGCTGTTGATCTGACCACCGGCGCAATCTACACCGGTGGTGAGAACATCACTCTTTATGATGATACGCTGTCGCCGAAGCTGGAGCGTGGTTTCCTCGACGGTGTGGTGGCCGTCCGGCTGGACATTGGGGACGTACAGCAGCCGTATGTCGGCCGCACCATGCGTTTCTACTACTCCACTCTGGACTATCACAACGTACAGTTGCAAAAGCCGGCCCGCACCTTTGTGGACCTCTTGACTGCACAATGCTATACCGGCCCCTATCTGGACGATGAAGCCAATGAGCCGTCCAACCTGGTGCAGGTGGACTACCGCACTTATCGAGTGTTGTCGCGAGACACAGACGGCGATGACGACATTATTGAGACCAGTATGGGCAACATGGACAGCATCGTGCTGGAGTTTGTGGCCTATGTTGATCATGACGACGACACGAGCACTGCGCCGGTGCTGGACGATTCGGCGGCCGTCGAGGGCCACACGATTTCGGTGGACTATGTCTGGTACGAGGATGCGTACACGCCGCACTATGTCTATGGCGAGATGCACACAGTGCCACCAGGGGCTAATCAAATCGCCCTGCAGCACTTTTCATATTATTGCAGGGACGACTACCCGTCGGCCGAAATCATCGCCGTCCGCGGCGTGTCGGCCCGTGCCATGGCCTGGTGGCTTACACGCAAGGGCAGGCAGCAACATGTCGCCATCGATTCCTACACACTGAAGGGCACGCTAGGGTTCACTCATCGCATCCGATGAGGGGCAAAGGTTAAATGCGCAACATTTCGCATGACAATATCGAAGAAGAAAGCGGCACTGGAGCCTTTCGGTTGCTGTCAGGCCCAGCTAAGCGGAGTCGGGCTGGAAGCCCGACCTACGCGAATGGAAAAGCTGGCTTTACACTGATTGAGCTACTGGTCGTAATCGGCATAGCGGTCCTGCTCATGGCGATCGTGGTTCCGGTGGGCAAGGGCCTGCGCGAAAGCAACGCCGCGATGAGTTGCCAGGCACAACTGCAGCATATTGGCACGGCCCTGAAAGCCTACTATATGGACGAGCAGGGCCTCCCGCCGCTGGGAGTACCCGTTGATGGCAGTGGCAATCCAACGAGCGACGCCGAAATTAACACTAGTCGCTGGCCCGGACTCATGGTCTTGTACGATACGGAGTATATTGGAAATATCGAGACCCTTCACTGCCCGCGCGATGTCTATGCCGAAAAAGGCGGCGCAGACTACTACCACAGCTACACTGATAAGGATCCGCTTGCGAAGGTTGACTACGGCGGAAGTGACATCAACGTCAATAAGTACAAGTACATGCCGCATCGCTGGGTAACCGATACGGACTTTGGTGACTATCGTCGCCAGCTCGATACCGCGGCCAGTGACATCGTCGAAATCGGTGGCGACGACTTCAAGATCGTCGGCCCCAGCGGTGTGACCATACCAACGGACAGCACAATCGTCACCTGGTGTGACGCGCACTATGACTCATATACCCGCGACGACTATGGGCAGTATATGGTCCTGTTCTGGGACGGCACCGTGAAATCGCTCGACGGTGACTTGTTCCGGGATGATACGGTCGGTCCTGATGCCGCATGGCAGGTGGGGCCCAACGACACAGCACATTGATTTGCAGCCGTGCGCAAACGCCGCTCTTACACAGGGCTGAAGACACTCAATAGCTGACAAGGCAATTCTGAAATGTTATCCAACAAATCTGCCAAACAGGCCCGCTGTCATCCGATACCAGGGGCTCTGGTGACAAGAACTGCCGCGCATCGGGGCTTCACTCTGGTTGAAGTCCTGGTAGTGCTGGCAATACTTGTCTTGCTCTTTGCCCTGCTCTTTATGCCTATGATGGTAGGGCTGGATATGGCTACGGAGGCGCGCATACGCTCTAATATGCAGGACGCCGTGCGTCTGGCCATGGAGCAGATTTGCCGCGATCTCTCCGACGGCGTTTACGTGTATGAGATCCCGACTATTCAGATAGGCACCGATGAGTCCATAACTGACTATTCGCGGGTCATCTTCGTCAAAGCTCAGCGCGATGCCAACGGCCAACTGGTCACACCGATCAGACCCATGACTGACAGCGATGGCGACATGATAGCTATTCGCTACCTGGTCAGGGCCATCAATCCGGAGGTAACTTGGCACCACGATAATCCGTTCGCCCTGTACCGCCAGGAAGGTTACTACGTCTGGGACGACGCCGCAGGTGAGTATGTCTTCGGCCACAAAGACGATGCCGGCGTATTTGAAGCCGGAGCTCCCGAAAGCGAAAACATCCTGACTCCTAAGACCGGCGCCGACATACCACCGACCAGCACTGTATGCAAGACCTGTGGCGTTACAGCGGTTGGCTATGTGGATTCGTGCCCTGGGGATTGCAGCGAAACGGAACAAGACCTGGTTTTCCTGCACAGTGGCGTCAAGTTTGCGCCCGAGCGCATTGAGGGCGATACCCTCAGCGCGTCGGAATACAACACCCTATACACCGCCAAGCGCGGCAGTTGGCGCGGCTATCCCAACGATGGCAGCACCTTCTTGGACGATATTGACTGGACCACCTTCACATCCCAGGTCCACCCGCGCATCAGGCTCTACCGCTATGGCGTTGGTGGCAGTTACAGCGTCGTCGCTCTGGACACCTACGGCACTGCGACGTCCGACGTCAATTTGCGCTGGAACGCCCACGACGGCACCGTGCGCATTGGCAACTACGAGCGCGTCCATATAACCGTAGACTCTGATGATGCGAGTTCACCCCCCGCGCGTGGCGACGGCGAATTCTGCAAGATAACCATCACCGACCCCAATGAAGACACGGATGGTGATGGCAACATATTCGGTGACGCTGATGACCTCGTTGGCAACTATGACGCAACTGGCTCACTGAGTGGGGATCGCACTAGTGTGGTGCCGATATACGGGGCCGCTCCTGGCGCGTGGCAAGACCCTGTGATGCCGATTGCGTTCGCCATATATCCGAAGGACGCCGACGGCACTGGCGCCTTGTCGGTTGCCGCCAAGGTGGTACCCAGCAGCGTGCATGTGAGGGTCGCCGCCACGCTGGCCGACGGTACTGTGCGTCGGGCCGAGTACACCCTGACTGACGTTATTGACCAGGACCAGATCGGCCAATTCCAGTTCGCTCAGTATCAGGCATCAGACGACCGGGAGTGCGAGGTCAGGTTCAACCGTTGGGAACCGCCCAGCCCAGAGATGTTCGGCAGTTTGGCCGGTTACGAAATCGAAATTCTCTACTACTACCGGCGCAACTTCGACGCGACGAGCAACCGTGACGACATGGTAGTCGTGGACTACTCCACCGCCGAGCTTATGAATGTGACACTCACCCTCAACAAGTTCACAGACCCGGAGCCGTACAAGCTCGGCGAGGACAACCTGGTCGTGCCGTCCGATGTGAGAATAAACAAGGTCATCATGCACAATCAGGTCGAGGTTCGGAATATCAGGTAGCAAGCAATCATCAATAGCTCGAAATACCGATATGTTTGACCCTTGTGACAGCCGGTTGGAGGCTCGTATATGCGGCCAGCAGGGATAATGAAAAGCAGGCCACCCAGCGCGATGAAGCTGGCGCCCATCGGCGCCTGTCGGCGTGGGCAGGTGCTGCTGATCGCCGTGCTGCTGATGATGGTCATACTGCTTGTCGGCATTCTGTTTGTCGCGCTGGTTTCGCGCAATCAGCAGCAGTCGGTCCGCCATGTGGACGTGATTAGCGCTCAGGCTCTGGCTGAAGCCGCCGTCCGCTATGCCGACAGGATGCTGCAGACCAGCCCGCTTGGCGCCGACTGGCGGCCGCGTTTCGTGCCATACGACACCGCCACTTATGATGAGAACGATCCGTCCACCTGGCCCAGCCCACCGGCGATGTACCAAAACGGCGACGTGGACCCCAACTTCTACGGCCCTGACGGCGTGGAGGGCACTGAGGACGACTACTACAGCGACTTTGACGTCATTCGCGCCTGGTGCCCCTTGCGCTCTGGAAGTATTGACGCCCCGGGCGCATTCATCCGCTTCGGCTATCATCGCTATCCCGATCCCAACCCGGGTGCCGCTGCATCCGTAGGCACCAATAATCCCACTCTCGGCCGTGGCTATGTCCTGCTGAAAGTCACCTACGACCCGGACCCGCCCTACGAGCCGGGAGACAGCACCGACCAGGTCAACCTCAGCAACTGCATACGCATTGAGGCCATCGGCCGCGTCAGCGACCAGAGCACCGTGTTCCGCCGGCTGGTCGCCTACAAGCCCATCGGCCTCACGGACCATCTGCGGTGGATCACCGACAAGACCAGGTCTGGCAAACGCGCCTATCTCGGCCTGCGTCCTTATATAGATTTCGACAACAGCGGCGCTGCCACCGATGCCGAGGCCCTGGAGATTGATTTCGCCGGCCCGGTGCGCGCCAACACGGCCCTGTACATGCTCGGCCAGCCGATCGGCTCCGGTCCCAGCACGCCATCCACGTACTTTGACCTGCTCACCGCGCCCAGTGAGGACGGTTACCTCCGCGACGACATGATAGAGGGTACTGAAGGCATCTATATGGTGGACCTCGTCAATGACGGCGTCGGGGTCCTTGTTGAGGGCACTGATGAAGGCACTCTGCCGACATTCCTGCCTGCGGCTGAGACCACTAGCATTCCGCGCGTAGCTACCGGCCATCGCGATGTCCCGCCACTGCAGGCGCCAGATATGAGCGCCACTGATCCCACTACCGGTCTGGACCGTTATCGGGTCCTCACCCGCGACTCCGGGGCCCTCATCTACAATAGCACTGCCGGTAGGGCCGTCAATACCGGCAAATACGGCCACGGCGCCGGCACCTACATTGACAACTTCGCCGACGTCCAGTTCAAGAATACCGATGGCACCGGTGACCTGAAGCTGCTGGTGCAGGACTGGCGCGAGCCCGGTTCGCTGGGCGTGCTGACCGGTGACAGCGGCTGGAACGCTCTGGGCACTACCTACACGCCGCCGGCGGTTGAGATAGAGCTCTTCCGCACCGAAGCAGCCGTATTGGCCACGTCGCCTTTGTATGATGCTGCCGATCCCCCGACAGATTTCTATTCGGGTACGGCCCCCACGGCCCCCGGCATACTCTGGTGGCCGAACCATGTGGCTGGCGAGCCGGGCATCAAGATTACGCGCCACGACCACCGCTGGGCGCTGGGCGATCCCGCTGCTCCTACCGAAGTCGGCGACGACTCCGGCGAAAACGTTATGGTCGTTGATTATCCGGCGTATCCCAACCAGGTCATCTTCGCGGAGGGCAATATCCGGGTCAAGGGTGTGCTGCCAAGCGCCGACCGTGATGGTGATGGACAGCTCATCCGTGACTACAATCTCACTATTGTTTCTAATGCTACCATATACATTGATGGCCAGATACTCTCACCGCAAAATGTCTCCGATAGCGTGATAGACGAGGACAACACCGCCGTGGCGCTTCTGGCTCACGATTTCGTATGTCTCAATCCGACGCAACTGGTGCCGCAGTTGACTTTCGGGATGGTGCCCGCTGCGCCTGACGATGAGATGGCCCCCGAGCTGGGCCAGCACTGGGAAGTGGATACCGGCGGCCGAGTCTATACGCGCTGGATGTTTGGCGAGACGGTGCCGGCAACCGTCGCACGATACCTGACTGTCCAGCAGACCGCAGCCAGCCCCGGGCCGTCCGGCGTAGGGCTGATATTGTCCAATAATGGCGCTATCACCGCGCATAACTTCGGCAATCCGGTGGACCTCTACACCTTCATCTTCGCACCCGAGGGGGCCCTGCTGTGGGATTTGGGGTCAGGTCCGATTCCCGCGCCTCAACCGTACTGCTCGACGGCCATTGCACCACAGTGGCAGCCGCCGGCAAGTATTGGCCCTTATAGCTTTACGGAGCCGACGGTGCCCTGGAATATCGGTGGCGGCGTTTCTGGGACAGTCGCTGTGCCGAATGCGGCTGCGCTCTCCTACCGCGATCCCCAGTTGGGCACTGCGGCGACCGAATACTGGGTCAAGAAGTGGAAGATCGAGGAGATCAACACCAGCAACAGCCGCCCGCGTGGGGCTATCAACGCTAAGGTAAACGCTCTGATCTACGCTCAGCGCGGAAGCTGGTTTGTGATTCCTGGGGCTTACTTTGATGAAAACACCTACACTGTGGACTTTGACAGCGACGGCGACATAGACGGCGCCGACAGCCTCTGGGCCGCCCGCATGCGCCGCTACAACTATAAGATTACCGTCCGTGGCTGCATCACTGAAGACCATACCGCACAAATCGAGGACGCGCAGGACTGGTCTAACAAGTGGGCGTTCCCCATTTACGCCAGTGCTACAGAGTTGACCTGGGGTACAATTGAATACGAATTCGACGAACGGCTGCGGGTAAACAGGGACCAGGGCAGGACTACTCTGGATACCGCCACTAATGTCCGCTCTACCACTGCGCGCCTTCACACGCCTCAGGCCAATCTGCCCAAGCTGCCGCTCTTACCCGTGAGCCCGACCTTGCTGTACTATGGCGAGGCCTTCTGACGTTTCCGAGCGAAAGCTGCCTCGGCGCTTTATCTGTGTGTGTCCATTACTGTGGAGGTTGATGGTATTATGCGGGTATCTGCAAAATACCTGCGTGTAGTGGTTGCAATCATACTTGTTGGCTGCTTGAGTTTCGCGCAGGCGGCACAGGTTGCACTGGAATACACCGGCAATCCCCGGACCTTCAAGGTGTGTGCTCTGAATGTGCAGGATGATGCGACCGCCGGCACCTGGGGCAACAACGCACACCCACTCATCTTCGAAGGTCTGCGCCGCTGCCCCGAAAAACCGGCAGGCTGGGACTTTGAGAACCCCCTGGCTGCGCCGCAGGTCGTCAGCGGCCTGGGTAACTTAACCAAGGCTGATGCGGCCTACTGGACTGTTAGCCTGACCGACGAGACAGCAGCCGGCCTGCAGGGACTGGACCTGATCTATATATGCCAGACGGATATTGACATCACCAGTTCCAGTCAGCGTGAGGCGCTGATCAAGGCTGTGCGCACCGGCACCATCATCTGGGTGGACCAGGCCGATGCCGGCGGATCCGGTACCGCCGTGTCGGCATTTGCTCCGCCGGGCCCTGCAAACAGGGCCTGGGCCGCCTTCAACTTCGGCCCCGCTGGCACAGGCAACAGTCGCGGGGCTGTCAACGCCCATGGGTGGCTGCTACAGAACCCCTGCAAGATATCAGCGCAGGAAGCGTACTATATCGGGCGCTACCCGAGGCCGTCAGCCCCCACAGAAGGCGCCAGCAATGACGTTGTGCTGGATGGCGATGATGGCGCGGGCAACCCTGTTGACTTCGACGCCCAACCGGTCCTCTGGGTTTCCGCCGGCACCAATGCCACCATCACGCCCTACGGCTCCGGCGCTATCGTAGTCACCGCCGGCGAGGTGGGCTACGACCTGGAAAGCTGGTGGCAGGCCACCGGCTACTGGTGGAGCGCGGATCGTCTGCGCCGGCCTTCGCGCTATCAGTTGCCGGATTTCAAATTCGCCTACAATATTCTTGCCGCGACCAGCCGTTGGTCACAGGCCCGCCGCGGACCATCAGCCGATGCCAAGAGCGTTGTCGAGGTGCGCCCGCCGCTGCAGATTGACTGGCAGTTCCCCGGCCAGTTTGAGAGCATTACCACCAACAGTATCGGCCCGGTAGTCGGCAGCCCGGTTTGCGCCGGCGGCATGGTCTTTGCCAATGCCCTCGGCACCAGCGGGGGCAATTCATATCTACTATGCTTCGACGCCGATCCGGCCCAGGACCTTGACGGGGACGGCACTGCTGATGACGGCGTCCTGGATTACTCGGCAGGCGCGCCCTATGACCTGGTCTGGAGTGATGACCTCGGCTCCATGACGCCACGCTATGCATCGGCGTGTGTGGCGGATGTATTCGGTCTAGATGGTTACGCCTACCAGCAGGCCGTACTCGTCAGCCTGGTGGATCCGAGTTCCGGTGATGCCGAAGTGCGCTGCTACAATACCGCCACTGGCGCTCTGATTTGGACGTATGCTATTGATGGTTATGGTGGCGCCCAGGTCGTAGCTCTGTCAACGCCGGTGGTATATCAGGACTACGTCTATGTGCTGGCGAGCGAATTCGACAGCGGCCTCGCCGGCAGCGACGTCAACAGCACCTACGGCCGCGCCCATTGCTTCCAGCTCAGCTACGACTGGGATGCGGACACTGACGGGCCGAGGTGGGTATTTCCGGACTCCAATACCGACCCGGCCGAAGACGGTGACGATGCCAGCGACTCCGGCGCGCCCGATGACCATGCCTTTGCAGAACTGCAGGGGATGTTGCCACCGTTCCATGAGCCGCAGTGGGTAGCCGGCATCGCTCCATACGATAGCCCGGCGCCACGCCCGCTGCTGCCGCCTACACCGGGCGCCATACCTGTGCCACACTCCGGTCAGGACGTCATCGCCGACAGCGAATGGGAGGTTATGCTCAACATTGCCACCCCGGTAGGCAGCACCTTTTCATGGGATGGTGTCGCCGAAGAGTGGAATATGAGCATAAGCGGCTGGACCGACTTGCTGGACCGCTCCGGGGGCTATGACTTTGCGCTGATTCCGACGCCGACGACACCGCCGGCCGGTGCCGGTGATCCGCCGCAGGACCAGCTCAACAGCGGCTATTACAGCTCCATCCGCCTGACTAACGGATTGCCCAGCGGCACCTCCGGGCCAACGGCTGCTACCCACACTGTTCTGGACAGCCTTACCCGCCTCGACGATACCGACATTGATGTCAGCGCCACGCTGGTCAATGTGGGGAGTACTGTCCGTGTGTACTTCACCAGCGGCCAGGCTCGTGAGTTGCTCTTGCCAGCTCGGCGGGACGGAAGTTCCCGTCAGCGACCGCACAATATCTCCTATTACGGTGTGCCGCTGGAAGTTACCTATACTGTGGACACCACCGGCGACGGTACGCCGGATACGCAATACACCGACAGGCCGACCTTGCGCGGGCCGATGCGTTATCGCCTCCAGGAGACATCCAACCGTCGCCGCGTGACGCCCCCAGTCATCACCGGTCCTGATAGCATGATCACCGTCTCCGACGCGGCTGAAAACGCCGACCGCGAGGTGGCTAGCGCCAATGGTGGCGCGCTCAGCTGCCGCAGCCGGTACAGCAGCAGCCAACAGTGGCAGTTTCATGCTGACACCACACTGCCCAATGCGTCAACACTGCCCAGTGCCAGCTTTGATCCGCCGTACGATCCTTACACCTACGCGCCGCTGTACAAGTCGGCACCTGCCATAGACACCAGCACCGACACCGCTTACGTCGTGGTGAACCATGCCCAGCCCGACCCATCTAATGACACATCACTGGAAGGTGTCGCTGAAGTCATCGGCGTCGCCACCGAGGCCGACCTCACCATTGTCCTGCGTCCGGTGGACGGCGGCACGGCGGAGCCCGATGCCCGCCTGCGCGAGGGCACAGTCACTATCACCACTCTCGACACCGCCTATGACAACGAAGTAGCACTGCCGGCTTCTGCATACGAAATTGATTATGAAAATCACACTATCACCTTCAACCGTAGCCAGGCTGGCTGGGTCAGCGGCACCGTTGGCTCGCTCTACGGCAAGCCAGTGTGGGTGACGTATGACTTCTGCGATCCGGCCGACCCGACCGACCCGGGTAATGACACCACCATAACCAACGAGCTGCACATACTGCCCGAGGTGGTGCGGTTCCAGTACATGCCCGGCTTCATCCGTCTGCACCACAACTTCGTCTATCACAATTTCGACGACTCCGCCGATGCGATGAACATCTCCCTGAGCCTGCCCAACGGCATCGCCCTGACCGGGCTGGGCATCGGTGAGGAGGAGTTCGACGACGCCGGTCTTCTGCCCAGCGGCTGGACCGATGCACTGGCACGTGGCATTCTCGACATCCGTAATCTGCAGATACCGACCCCGGGCACTGACATGCCACTGCAGCCCGGCTGCAACATCGTGGTGCAATACTACTATTTCGATGAAACCACGGGCGAGACTGTGGCCGCCACTGAAACCCACCAGGTTCCTTACGACATCGGCGAGTCGATCTCATCACCGGCGCTTGGCGGCCGCGTGCTGCATGTCGGCACCGAAGGCTTCGATCCCAACCGCGACAACACGCTCAACCTTACCGAGGACCATAACGACAGCCACGCGCAGAAGCCGTTCCTGGTCGGTGATCGCATCAAGGAGACGCTGCTGTCGCTGCTGTGGGACCCGATCAGCAATCTGGTCTATGGCCACATGGCTCAGCCCGCCAACCCGCACGGCTCCTACAACGTGCTGGGTACTCCCGTGGTCCCGGCTGTCTCATCATCGCCGGTGCTTGGCCACAACCGCGTATTCGTCGGTTCGAAGATGGTCGGGCAGATCACCCAGCCCGCCTCTGGATATGTGTCCGAGGGCGTGGGCTTTGTCAGTGCGCTCAAGTCGCGGTCAACTTTCATCTGCGACGACACCCGCATAATCGAGGTAATCGAAGACACGCCGGTGTGGGTCTGTCACGGCACGCTGTCTGCAATGCCCAATGAAGCCGTGGACGTCAGCCGGGGCACCGATGAGCGCATCGCCATCCCGTTCAACCGCCCGGCCAAAGCCCTGCCACTGTCCAATGGCAATCTGCTGGTGGTTGATACCGGCAACAACCGCGTGGTCGAGATTGACCGCAACGGCGTCGTCAAGTGGCCGCTGTCTTCGGCCGGCTACGATTATTACACCAGCGGCACCAACACCCAGTTGCGTCTTGATTCGCCATCCGATGTATTCCGCTACTACACCATCACCGACTCGGGGGTGAATTACAACTCCACCAACGGCGACCTGCTGCCCTCGACTACTACGCATACTGTCATCGCCGATGCCGGCAACGGCCGGGTCATTGACATCGTCACCGCTGTCAACGCTTCCGGACAGCAGAGTCATTCGGTCCATGTCAAGACACCCAGCCATGTAAAGCCGGCCGGCAGCACCGCGCCGCTGCAGCGGATAGCGTACACCGCCGTCAGGCCCATATTTGATCCGGCACCCGATATTGGCGACTATCCGGCAGGCTATGACACGGTTCACCCGGTCATCGGCTATCTGTGCGCCGCCTCCAACCTGCACCAGCTCGTCGTGGTCGAGGAGAACACACTTGCGATCAATCCACCCTCAGCGAATCCGCCGTATTGCGGCTCGACTGGCAGCAACTGGAACTGGCTGGCATGGCTGTGGGACGAGGATGTAAGTGATACTATCTATGGCCCGCCTAATTCGCTGATCTTCCGCAACATCAGGGACCTGCAAACATCGTATGAGGGCGGCGATTTCTATATCACTGTCACCTGCGGGCAGTATGCCGGACGGCTTGGAGATAGGCTGCCTTCAGGGCAGGTACAGCCCAGGGCAGTCCCACACGAACTGGCGGCTCAGGGCGATGGTATCTTTGAGTTCTGCGTGGATATCAGCGGCGACCCGGGCGACTGGGCTCTGATATCGGCACTGGATGGTGGCGGCGGCGCCACACCCGACACGCCGATCTGGCACATGACCCGCGAAGACTACATATACTCATATCCGGCAACTAGCGTCCGCCGCGATCTGAGTAACATTCGCTACATTGACGTTGACGATAACCCGTACTGGCAGACCATGCCCTGGTTCCCGGTCTCGGCGGTGCGGCTGCCGTGCGACAATCGGCCGATGAACGCTGACGGAACTGCAGAGCGTTACCACCGCCACCTGATTACCAACTATGCCGGGCTGATACCTAACCTGACGCGCGAGAATGTCAATGCCGTTGACCTTTCGGCCCCGGCCTCGCTTTACAGCAGCGTCATTGTCGTGCAGACCGATGACCGCAATGACGATCAGCCGTCCAACGACATACTCGACATTGATCGGCGGCTGGTCACTCCCAATCCGAACGAGGCCGACTGGCCCGACCCGCTGGCACAGCCGACACATGCCGCCCGCTAATGCTCGGAGTACGCGCCACACACTGCACCTTCTAAAGACGCGTGGGCAGCCCGCGAATGCCTTCCAAAGACGCGTAGCGCGGCCTGCCCTGAGCTTGTCGAAGGGCAGGTGAGAATGGGGGTACCCACGCCACAGGCGAGGGTCAATTCTCAGCTTCCAGCCCGCGAATGCCGTTGATTCTGAATATGACCTATCAGGCGATTATTATGAGATATCATACAAGGGCGTTGCCACGAAACAGCACCAATACAAAGGGGAGACCCATGCGGGGACTTGTCACTGCTGCGCTTGTGCTTATTACACTTATCGGCGCACTGAGCTTGGTCTGGGCCCAGAGCCCAAGCCCGTACGAGTTGCGCGCCTATGTGGATGACGCCAGCACCACTGACAGCGACACCCACCAGTTCAACATGGCCACCATCCGCGCCACGTATGTCTGCCCCCACTGCGGCTACTCATCCTATCATCCAGGCCAATGTCCCGATCCCTATGGTGACACCAGCCACCCAAGCAATCTGGATCTCGTGGCCGTAGCCAGACAGAGCCGCGTGCTGGCCGCCACTTTGCAGGATCTTGGGGCTGCTGCTCGCGACTACGAATATACGGACACCGCCGGAAGCCCCACCGGCCGGGCCATTCTCGGCAAGGTCTTCCACCCACAGGACGGCGCCAATGATAACCGGTCCACACTGCACCTGCAAACCTGCGATATGGGGACCGCACCTATCACGGGCAGCAGTCATCTGCGCTTTTTCATCATGCCGCCGGGCGTTACCCGTCCCTGCGCCACTCAGACCGACCTTGACAATATTGACAGCGAGGGCGCCATCATACCCCCTCCGTTGGACAATCATATCGAAATCGGCCTGAACCCCTTCCGCGTGGATAATGGTGACGAGTGGCTCGTCCGCTATACGAGGACCGAAGACGGGACGGGGACTCTCACAAACGCGCGCGTGCAGGCCTGCAGCTTGCTATATGGCTTCGACATGGATATCGCCGATGCCAGTCCGACTGCCGCTGGGACAAACTACTATGTAACCAACTCCGGCGCGGTCACGGTGCAGATACATCACAGCCAGTTTGACGGTACTGATGGCGCCGACACCACATGGCTTTTCCACTTCACCGTCCAGAGCAACGCATACATGATGCCCAGTCATTCCTACGACGATATGGGCGGCGTGGGCGAACCGTCCATAACCAGCGACAGCGACGACCTGACCGACTGGCTGTGGGACGATGCGTTCCCCACCACCACCGACGCCAAGCAGTGCTGGCTCGACCCCGGTAGCGGGAGCGCTGTATCCGGCGGAATCGCTGATGACAGTGATATCGTAGAACTCGGCGCTGGTAACCCCCCAACGCCCTATGTGATACCCGCCAACATGGTCGGCGTGGGCATTGCTGCGGTTCAGTACTCCAACGAAACCGGGGCTGACGATCTCACTGCTCTCCATACGAGTGATGGCGATTACCGCTTCTACAAGGGCTGGGAGTGGCAGTACGACTACCAGGAAGCCGTGACCAACGAGGACGCAGCCAAGCACGAAGACACAGACGCGGCCACCGACAACCCGGTGGCTACTCCCTCTGACGGCAACTTCCGGGCCAACAGCGGCGGGAGCCACCAGCAGTGGGTGCAGTACGTCGGCGAATGTCACTACTTCTCATCCCGCGTCGAGCTGCCGCCACCCACTGACACCTGGCTGCATTCTGATGGTACGGGCACTGCCGCCTGGCCGAACGCGGACTACCCTCGCATCGTCATTGGTGAGCTTGACGGTTCGGGCAATATCGCGGGCGAGTATGGCCCCGGGGCCAACACGCCAACCAGGTACTTCGACATCTACAATCGCTGCCATCATGATACCGTTTCCGGCCAGGATGACCGTGTCCTGCGCTGCAACTTTTGTGGATATACCTTTGTGGACCCAACTCCGGACAACCCGAGTGATGATCTCTGCCCGTTCCATTCCGTCCCCAACAGCACGACTGTCCTGAGCACCTATTACAGCGCCGGTGCCGACTTGTGGCGCAAGCTGGTGGTGTCGGGGGAGGTCGAAAGCACCGGCGGGACCACAGCCGTGCGCCATGTCCTGCCAACGGTGGGGCTGAAATACCACGAAAGTCGGCGCTATGTTTATCCGAGTGAGGTAGCTGGCGCCGTGAGTGCTGCGAATATGCAAGCCGTACATATTGAAATACCAAAATACCAGCCGCCCTCGGTACCGGCGACTGCCGGCGCCAACTATGAAAACGACCTCAGCGGCGATGAGGGCTACCGTGGCGGCTTGGTCGTGCATGCCGACCAGCGCAACTACTCCTCCGGCAGCTCGGGCCTTACCGGGGGCTGGGATGTCTTCTACCGCTGTCCCGACTGCGGCGGACTGACGACCGATTCTGACAATCATCCCTCCACCGCCTGCAGCGGCCACCAGGTCTGTCCCTTCTGCGGCAGCGAGTACCCGGACGACTATGACGGCGATGACGACGAGACTGGCAACCAATGCGGCTTTTGCCGCGGCGACCTGGAGTCTATTACGGGCGATGACACCGTTCAGGAGCACGACCTGTGGTGCGAGGAGTACGATATCGGCGACCTGCAGGTCTCGGTCCTGCGCAATGCCGCGATGAGGGCCACGGTGCCGGCGGTGCAGATCGGCCGCGTGCAGCCGGGCGTAACCACCTACAGGCCTGACACCAATGTACAGAATACCGCCGCCGGCTATCGGGCTTTCCCGTCCGACACCTCGCCGAGGACCGGTCTGCCGGTGCTCAATGACGGCAACGTCACCTCGCCGATACGCATCGCTAATGTCTATGATCCGGATGCTTCCGCTCGGGAGATTAGTCTTCCGCACTACAGCCGCATCGAGGTGCCGGCGTACGACTATTCCTATGCGCGCATTGCCCAGAGCACGCCGATTACGAGGCTGACGCTGCAAAGCTACAATCCTGCGCTGACGGCCGATGCGGAGTGGGACATCACCTCGGCGCTGCCATTCTCTACCGGCGGCATCGAGCTGTTCGGGCGTCTGCAGGCCGGCTACAGCGGCTATCCGATACCACTGGGCCAGCCGGCGGGCACTTACTTGGGGCAAACGCTGTACTTCCTGGACACTGACGGTGACGAGGCGCTTGATTTCAGAATCGGTGGCCCTGGCGGCACGGCTACGAACACCTTCAGCGCGCAGTTCGATCCGTTGGCCGATCACCCGCTGGAGCCGGTGTATGACACGATTGTGGGTGATGTGCGTGTCTTCGGCAGCCGCCTGCCGCAGAATGATTACTACTCAGCCGACTCCTCGCCAGTGCCGATTATTGATCCTGACAACAAAGTCCAGGTCATCTGGGTCGGCAACCGCCCCAGCGTCTATGAGCCTACTCCTAAAGCCGTGGGCAGCGAATGTCCGCCCGGCAATAGCACCGGGAACATTCCCTCCAGCAGCGCGCCCGTCAACCTGCTTTATGCCACGGCAGGTTACGCTGGCGCTGTTGCCGACGACCCGCTCTACCGGGCGTACGTCTGGCCTGTCAGCGGCTCTGAGCTTGTTGACGCCTACAACCTCAGCAACGACAGTGGTGCCGGCACGGTCTCGTCGAGTCCGTGGGCACTGGGCAATTCTGACAACTCCACCCGATGGGCATTCTGGCACCGGCGCTTGCAGCACCCCGGCGGCACCGAATCGACCTTGCGCTACGATAGCGCCACAGGTGCGGGCTGGTCGTGGGACGGCTCAGGCCCTGGCGAGTGGATCTATGCCAGCGGCCTGCCCAAGGAGAACCTGCGCAGCTTTATTGACGGGGATGACGAGCACTGGCTCTTCTGGCACACCGGCTCGGCCGGCAAGCAGTACCTGATGTACCGCTGGGACTACACACTTGGCACCACCGATAATAACGAGGGGCCGGTGCCGGTCACCAACCGCGCCGGACGCCAGTGGCGCGCCGACACCTTCCCGGCCATTGACCCGCGCGATACGTCGAACGACGTGGGGATCAAGAAGCCTACACAGAGCCCGTTCACATACACCAAGGACCCCTCTGTGTTCCTCGATCCGAACGGCAATGTGAACCTGTTCTTCTCCGGCTATGCCCGCTCCGAGCGCGAGGCCGACATCTGCTGGACGCGCTTCGACCCCGATGGCATGGACGGGGCGGATAGCACCATTCCCAACTATGGCAAGCTCGCCTTCGCCAGGCCACAAGCATCCGGCGGGCCCTCTGTCTATACTAATTCCGGTAGTTGGGTCGGAATGCCGGAGGAATTCTCGGCCAACGGTTTGCGGCAGGTCTTTACCAGTCGCGGCCTCGACTGGCTATGTCACGATGACGGGGCCGGCGATGATTTCGCCACCAGCCCCTGGGGGCCGGTTCCGGGCAGCGTCAGCCTTGACCCGGCATCTGCCGACTACATCTGGCGCACCTCCTATCTGGACCCCGCGTTCTGTCTGGCTCTTGTCTATGATAATCCCGGCGACGGCTTCCGGCCCCGGGCTCAGCTATTCTATCTTACCTGGGAAAACGGTAGCTACTACCGCTCGCGCGGGGTATATCGCGTTTTCCCGAAACTTTACCCCCTTACCGGAGGCACACTACCAGCGTCGTTAGTTGCCGATGGCAGTGGCTACTTGTTGCAGGACCCATCCGCGCCCAGCCGCCGCGTGGTGATGGAGATCAGCCCCGCCACCGGCACCGTCAGCTTCAGTTCGCCGCTTTTCAATGTTGATAATCCAGCCGACCCGCTGGCCGTATTCCATGAGGGGATGTCATTGGGCGGCG
>JALGTY010000162.1 GCA_029821145.1 Candidatus Zipacnadia bacterium | reverse complement strand
AACAGTTCACCACCAGGACATCAGTGCCCTCAGCAAGTTCCTGCACCGTGTCACAAGGCTCAGTATCTCCGGCGAAGACGATAGTGCCGTCCTCTGTTTCAACTCGATACGCCAACGAATTGAGCCAGGGCTGCACATGATTGGCCAGGCCCGCGGTGACCTTCCAATTCTTCTGCTTGATAACGTCGCCGGGCTCTATGTCCTCGACGTTTACATCCGGCTCGGGACGTGGCAGGGAACCTCCGCGATTCTGATGGACGCACTGACTGGTCGGATGGCCGACACGGGCCTTCCAGTCCTGACTGGTCGGATGGCCGACACGGGCCTTCCAGTCGAAAACAAAGGCCCCGTTCTCGCCGATGAGCCGCTCGGTCATTAGCTCTGTCGGCTCCGGTCCCCAGATGCTCAGCTTGTTTTCCTTGCCCGCGCTCTGGTCCCAGCGGCACAATAGGAAGCATGGGTAGTCAGCACTGTGGTCAGAATGGTGGTGGGTGAAGAACAGGTAGTCAATCTGCGTCGGGAACAGGCCCGCCTGCACCAGCTTGTACGTCGTCGCCGGTCCGCAGTCAATCATCAGATACGCTTCGTCAATTTGCAGGACGTACGAGGTGCCGAAACGCGATGGGGTGGGCGTCGGTGTCCCAGTGCCCAGCAGCCACAGTGTGCTCATAGGGGCTCTCCCTCCAACTCATAGGTCAAGTGTAGCGATACGGGTCTATGGAGTGTATTCGCTCCTGCGGCTTTTCGACCTCCCTGTGGTCGGGAGGCGTCTCCGACGGTGGCCCTCAGAGACGAGAACGAAGAAGCCTCGGGCAGGAACTGTAGTTATGCAAATCTCTGGTCTGTGCCCCGCGCATGTGTGGTCGTAGGCGGTGGTGTGAGACGCCTTGGGCCGGATAGGGAACCCGAATTTTGCTTTCGCAAAATCCACCCTATTCGGCCCCTCCGGACGACAAAAACACCTTCAGAGCTTGAGACGTTGCCTTTCGGAGGGGCCGAATGGGGGGTACCCACGCCAAAGGCGTGGGTGGGGTCCCCATCCGGCCCAGCCGTTAACAAGATTTGCATAAGTACAGTGGATGCCCGAGCCACGCGGCGATATATTGGGCAGAGCAGTGCAAGGCTGAGGCACTGTGCGTCGCGGGTCTAGCCGAACCAGACCTGGTATGCCCGGAAGGCCTCTCCACCGAAAAGGGCAGCGATGCTCCACACCCCTCCGGCCAGTACGAAATGGCCAAGCAGCACGCCGATAGCCCCCGGAATTAGACGCCGATAGAGGCGGACGCCGCCCAGGTGTACTGCCACTGACTTGAGGACAGCTGCAAGCAGCAGGCCTCCCCAGGCCCGGTATCCGCGTGTTGTGCCGATAACGAAACCGAGATGATGCAAGGGGACACGCGGGACGTTCGCTCGCACGATCGTGAGCGCTATCGTTACCGCCATCCCCCAGATGATCGCGATAGTCTCACCTATATCCGGCTTGATGCCTTTGTCCGCAGCCTCCTTGAGGAGCCTGAAACCATACTTGGCCGCCCCGACCCTCATGCCGCCGCCGTGACTGCCGCCCTCCAGGAAGTTCGCGCCGTGGCTGTAGTAGGTATCGAGTTGCACCACATACGATACGGCCATCCCCAGCACTAGTGCCAGCAGTAGGGTGATCACCATCTCACGCCGTCTGATGCCGCCCTCCTCCGCGATGCGCAGGCCCTCAAAATGGTAAGCCGAAAGGTTGGGCAGATACCCTCGGGTCAAGAACCAGCCGGTGTAATATACGGTCAGATTGCGCAGGCCGCCATGACGCTTGAACAGGTCAGTGCCGAAGACGGAGGTGAGCATCATGTTGGCCTGACTGACAGGATAACCCCACTGCAGCGGCAGGCCCGTCTCGGCGCGGATGCGAGCGTAGGTCAGCGCCATCAGCAGCAGGACGCCGAAGAACATTGCAGCCGTCAGCACCGACATGCCCGCGGCCCAGCCCCACAGCAAGATACCAGCCAGGCCGATAAGCAGGCCCCATGCCGCCCAGCTCTCGCCGGGTTCGCCTTGGCCGGCCAGAGCGCGGCTGAAGATCTGTGCCAGGCGTTTCCGCGCCATGAAGATCAGAAACAAGGCAAGAGCCACGAATGAGCCCGCCGCCTGGCTGGCCATGTGCGGAAAGCGTGCAACGTCATAGCCGAGCGCGAGTGCGCCTACGGCCTCGGCTTTGAGCAGGCCGTAGAATACCAGAGATGAAACCACAGCCTCCTGTGGCATCATGTATCCGAGGCCGAAGACCTCGGGCCGGTAAAACATGGTAAGGTCACTGAGGGCGGACCAGGGCCGCTCGGTGAAAAGCTGCCCCAGAGGATATGATATTCCCAGAGCTGGTATCGCCGGATTGAATGCGTGCAGGATGTTGAGCCCATTGTACAGCGCGGCCAGTGCAAAACCGGTCCACATGACGGGATCGCGCCAAAGCTGCACAATCTTGCGCCCCGTCTCCTGAGGGGCCGTCATTGACAGCGGAATCTCGGTGAGTTGAAAGCTCAGCCGCTCGCGCTCCGACCATTCGTCATAAAACAGTACAGCGACGCACAGCAGCACCCCCAACAGCAGCAGGAACAATACCGACCACGAGGACAGCGGGACAAGCCAGTGGCTCCACGGCACGCCTTGCCCGGTGCCCTCGTAGTAGGTACGAATCACTTCAGGGTCCTGTGGCGCTAACCACCCGGGCAGGTACTGGTGGAACTCGGCCCATCCGTTTTCCGGGGTGGCGAAGTACTGCAGGGCCGTAAGCTCCGGCATGAACTCGCGCAGTGCCCCGCCGGACGTCAAAGCTACCGACAGAGTGAGAAACACGTAGATGAATAGCAGCTCGCGGCGGGAGAGGTAAAACAGCCGCGCTAGGGGCCGCAGCGCCAGCAGCAATATCAGGCCCATCAATGCAGGGATCGGCGGCACGCTCATCGTCACCTGAGAACTAAGCGTGATGAGCGCGGCATACTTCATCCAGATATTCGCCAGTACCAACAGCGCTACGGCAATTATCAGCGAACGGACGGTCAGTCCCCGAATAGTCAGTGACCGTTCGGTCCCCTGCTGACCATTATCTTGTCCTACATTGGTAGTCTGCTGAGCCATGGTGCCGAATGCCTGCTCAAATACCGTCGGCGGTTGTAACCGGCGTCGAAGTTCGCAGGATTCTCTCTCCATCGTCATCATAGCCCAACAGTGTCGAGCCGCAGATGTAGAAAGTGTTTGTGCCGGCTATCACCCGGTGCGGGAAATAGATCTGCTTGGTCTCTTCTGCGGTGATCTCCAGGCCCGGCTCGTCAAGCACATGAATGAGCGTAGTGTCCCCGGCCCGCTCCACCCGGTCAATTGTGTAGCCGTGGGCAGTGGTATCGCCGTGGGTGATGATCAGGGTCTCGCCGGCCAACTCAATATCTGTTGGCAGTTGCGCATCAGTGAGGAAGGCATTATTCTCGTCGCCGGCCTCTTTGCGCTGCACACCGCTGATATTCCCGGTCAGCGGCCCGGCGGTCTTGATGTGCAACTCCCCCAGCTTCAATTCCGCGCCGTCGAAAATGTGCGCCCATTTGACCTCGCCGGCCTCGATGCGCACATGGGCCAGACGGCCGCGGAAAGTCAGATTCGCCTCCGCCACCAGAGCCTCCTGTTCATACGGCGCAGCCTCGTTCGTGCTGATGATGTAGTCGGTAATATCGCCGATTTTGACAGCGACCGCCACACAGTCCTCAGCCCCTGCGACCGCCAGTTGCTCGACACTGTCAATGAAAGTGGTTTCCAGGTAAGGCTCGTGCACCGCCACGAAGGTGCTGCGCAGTGGCTCGGCCGGTTCGGCGCCCTCTTCGGCCGGTGCGCCACGGCGGACCGCCACAATCGGCATCCACAGGTCGTGAATTCGGGATTCATCTCTCTGCGCTCCGCGTATTGACGGGCACGTGCCTGCAATGACCTGCGTATTGGCTGCCCCCATCACATGGGTCTTGAGGGCCGTGCCGTCCGCACAAGTGAGCGTCATCTCCCACGGGCCGTCAGTCGCAGTCTGTTTGAGATCTTTGATACGTGTGTAAAGCGTCCCCTCCATCGGCGCGAGTTGCAGGCTGGTAGCCAGCGCCTGGTTCTCGTTGGCGTAACCATGCTCCATCCAGTCGTGTACGGAGCCACCCTTTACCCGGAAGACATCGAAGACATACGACTCAGTCTCGCCTACGCGTGCCAGGACCAGCGCGCGCTTGTAGAGTTCGGCCTTGCCTTCGTAGCGCGTGCTGCCGTCGGCCTCGGCGGCGAACACCTTCGGGCCCTTGGTGGCGAAGATACCAAGCCTGCCCAGCACACCGCCGCCCTGGTTGGTCTGATCAATGACGACCGTGTTATGCCCGGAGGTGCCGGAGCTCCAGCCACGCAGCGTGGTGCGGCAGTAGCCGAATTCCGACAGTAGCTCCTTGCCCTTGGCGTGCAATATGATGTTCAGCGTGTCGCGGTGGTCATGCCCGGAGGCGCCGCCGTAGTGCAGATGGGCCTGCACCTGGTCGTCGCCTTCGCCCATGCCGAGAACAGCATGGCCCATGCCGGGCAGGATCAGACATTCGGACTTGCTCCGTGCAAGCGGCCAGCACACCTTATTCCAATCGCAGTCATGAGTCACTGCATAGAAGCTGCGCTTATTCTTCCCCATAGGCAGCGCCAGTTTGACGACGCACGTAACCGCGCGATTCAGTGCCGGAATGTCGCGCTGCATCCGCAGGTCATCGTAACGCTCGCCGGTTTCCTTATAGGTATAGCCGGGTGGGTCGGAATGGCCATCGGCCAGATCCGGCACCATCGCCAGGCGGTTGGTTATCTGTCGGTGGTAGCACGCCGTGCCCTCGTGCCACATTCCGTCGTAGAAATAGCTCTTCTCGAGAATTTCCTTGAACCAGGCGACGGCGTAGTGGATCCAGTCGGGCTCACCCAGAATGCGTCCGGCGACGATGAAGCCCATGATGCGATTCCCGTCCATGTTCCCCCAGCGCTTGGGCCACTTGAGGATGTTGTGTACACTGAGAGCGAGCAGGTCCTTCTCGACAAGCTCTTTTGCCCCATCGCCGAGCTCTTCGTAGGCACCGCTGTCGTAGATCAAATCGTGCGCCTTGAATAGGCCCATCGGGATGTTGCCGTAAAACCAGCGGCTCCATTTCCCGGCCCAGTACGGCATACTGCCTTCGTAGTCAGGAGCGCATATTTTGGAATCATAGAAGGCGCTGCCCTGCTGGCCTGCGCCGGGCTTTATCTGAATGTCCTTCCAGGGCGAGACGGAGTGATTGTCATAGCCCCGGATCGGGTAACCGGGGAAAACCTGAGCAAAGCGGCGCAGAATCACGGCTGATTTGTGAGCGTATTGCGGCTCTTTGGTCAGATGATAAAGCAGCGCCAGTTCGTAGGCGCGGCCGGCGAAGTACCCCTTGATGTAGCCGCGAATCTTGGCATCCCAGAAGTAAGTGCGCCCGTCGTCGGCCTGATAGTAATGATACTCCGCCTCTTCGCCGACGGGGTTGACGATCTTCAGCGTCTTGTCCATCGGGTACTTCTCGCTGGGATAGACGTGGCCGCAGTGCTTGCATTTGATCTGGTGCGGGCTGTCTATGCTCCACTCGAAAGTGGCCGAGCGTCCGCCTTCGGCCCCGCCGCGACAGTTCTCGCAGCCGACGATGCTGAAGTCGGTTCTCTCTGAGATGAACTCCGAAATTTCGTCATCACTCATCTCCATGACCTTGGCGACGCTCTCCTTTAGCTTTGCCTCGTCGCCGGTCGGGTCGTAAACCGGGTGCTGTACCTCGTAGGCACAGCCCGCCGTAACTACCAGTACCAGAAGCACTCCCACGCTAACCGGCTTGAGTAGGACAGTCATGTCACGAACCTCCAGAGCTGTAGTTGAGGTCTCTCAGTCGCGATACGCCTTTGCAGTCTCAAACATGGCGATGATGTTCTCAGGTGGCACGTCGGCCTGGATGTTGTGCACCGAATTCAGCACATAACCGCCGTTTTCGCCGAGAATCTCAATGATGCGCCTGGTTTCAGCGGCGACTTCCTCGGGGCTTCCGTTGGGTAGAATGTGCTGGGTGTCTATGCCACCCCAGAATGAAAGCCGGTTGCCAAATTCGGCCTTCAACTCCGCCGGGTCCATATCCGCGGCACTGACCTGGACGGGGTTGATAGCATCTATGCCGTTCTCAATGAGGCTCGGGATGAACTGGCGAATCGAGCCGCAACTGTGGATGCAAATGTATGCGTCAGTGCGCGCCTTGATGAAATCAATGACTTCCTTCTGCCGAGGCTTGACGAACTTCTCGAATAGCTCCAGCGACATCATCGGCCCGCCCTGGTGGCCCAAATCGTCGGCGACCTGTACCACCTGCACATAATCGGCCACCGCCGCCAGATGGGCCTCCCAGTAGGCGATGCACTGCTCGAGGAGTTTGTCGAGAAGCTTGTTGAGGAACGCCTCATTGAGCATCATGTCCATCAGGTAATTCTCGAAGCCACGCAAATACCAGGGAAATTCAAAGAATGACGCCG
This sequence comes from Candidatus Zipacnadia bacterium, assembly GCA_029821145.1. Lineage (GTDB taxonomy): Bacteria > Armatimonadota > Zipacnadia > Zipacnadales > UBA11051 > UBA11051. The sequence goes on along the minus strand of JALGTY010000162.1, from coordinate 982 downwards.
GCCCGAATATCATAAGCCCATAGTCGGTGTTTTCGTACAAGTCGCGGGCGATACTCGCGAGTGCCACGATACTCTCGTCCGTTGCCGATGCCAGTGGCGGGTAATCGTAATGGTCGAGGTCCGCGACGGTCAGGTCGGCCATCGGGTGGTTGACCATGTCGTAGTAGAGCGGGAGGGCCTTGGGCATTCGCCACTCGATGCCCCAGGCGTCCGTGTAACCGTAGTAGTCTTCGCCCTCGAAGATTTCGACGCCCCGGCTACTGCGCGAGCCACTATCAAGAAAGCGGGTGTCAACGCCCATCTTCTCAAGCATCGTCTCGCTGGGCTTGGCAAGTTGCTGTTTGAAATCATGAATTTCGGTCTCTTCTTCAATCCCCCAGTATTCCTTCAGCCGGTTGTAAGCGTCCCTGTGAATGCCGGTGACAACGCCGCCCAGGTCTATTGGCACGCGGTCAGGGCGCTTGTGTGCCAGGGCTGTTAGCAGTCTCTCTCTCGGGGTCATTGAGTCGGCCATTTGTTGTCTCGCGTTTTGGTGCTGAATTGATTCATGGAGTCGGGCTGGAAGCCGGACCCACGCCTGCGGCGTGGGTGCCCACGCGACAAGGAAAGGAAGGCCAAGATAGCGGACACGCCTACGCGCTCGTTGTGGCTTGCTCAGCTCAGCGGTTCTGATACCACTGTTCGAAGAACTCCTGGCCGCGCTGGTAGGAGCGTTCCAGCCAGTCAAAATGCTCGGCGAACCAGCGCACAGTCCGGCGCATTCCGGCCTCCCATTCTATCTCCGGCCGCCAGCCGAGTTGCATAATCTTGTCGCCCTTCATCGAGTAGCGGACATCATGCCCGGGCCGGTCTTCGACATGGCTGATGAGGCTCTCGGGCTTGCCGAGTTCGTCCAGGAGCAAGCGGATCGTCTCCATGTTCGGGCGCTCGTTGTGGGCAGGTATGTTGTAGGCCTCCCCCGGCTCGCCCTTTTCGGCTACCA
>JALGTY010000161.1 GCA_029821145.1 Candidatus Zipacnadia bacterium | reverse complement strand
ACCCGATGACCGATGAGGACCCCTACTTCGCGATGGAGGAGATCCTGCGCAGCGATGCGGCGAACTTTGAACAACGCTATGGGTACACCGCCAGGACAACGCAAATCCATGCCGGCTTCTGGAAGGGCTACATGGACCTGGTGCCCGTCTTCTACGACATCGGTCTGCGAATGGCGGTCTCGTACTCCTGCCTTCTGAAGACATACGGCAAGTACATGTGTGGCTCCTCCCGGCCGATGAAGTTCATCAACCAGCACGGCCAGATCATGAACGTCTTCGCGCAAGCTACTCTCATTTACGATGACGCCTCCGTAATGGATATGCTGACGAACGAAGTGGACACTGAGCTGGAAAAGATGGCAAAGACCCTTGATGAGGCGGTGAATCTGACCTATTCGCCGCTCGGTTTTCAGTCCCACCCGGTCAGCTTTGCTACTTACAGCGCGGCGTACATTTGCGGGTGCATGGACCTGGCGCAGGAGCGTGGTGTGCCGGTGCTAAGCATGGACGAATGGCTTGAGTTCACGCAGCGCCGCTATGAGGCGCAGTTGACTGTGGCCGGCGCTAATGACGAGGCTGTTGAGTGCGACCTTGCGGCCGGGGAAACAGCGGGCCCACTGACGGTCGCGGTGCCGGTGCCCGATGGCAAGGCGGCGGTCGGCGCTACCGTGGACGGGCGGCCGGTGGAAGCAACACCGCGAGCCATTCTCGGGCCACAGTACGCGCTGGTGCCGGTAGAGCTCTCAGCGCCGGGCGAGAGCAGGCGAGTGCGTGTGGAGTTCGCCGACGAATAGATTACAGGGCGTCTGGCGATAGGAAGAGACATGGCATGTACGGCCAGCCGTTGCCTGGCCGCCACGAGAAGCTGAAGGTACGGAATGGCGACGCAATCTGGAAGGAGTGGTGCGTAAGATGTCAATCGAAGAAATTACAGCAACCGATCTGGACCCGGAGCAGTTCGTAGCGGAGCAAGTGGCCGCGATCTGTGATACCGTGGGAGACGGCCTCGCGATCAATGCCCTTTCGGGTGGGGTTGATTCCTCGGCCGTCACCATGCTCGGCCATAGGGCTCTGGGGGACCGGCTCAAGACGTACTTCATTGATAACGGGCTGATGCGGCAGGATGAGCCAGAACAGATCGCGGGCCTTTTTGCGGAGCTGGGCGTCCACGTCGAAGTGCTTGATGCTCAGGACGAGTTTCTTGACGCACTCGCGGGCATCACGGATCCGGAGGAAAAGCGCGAGGCGGTTACCCAGACATTCTACAAGGACGTTTTCGGGCGTCTGGTAAGAGAAAGTGGCGCGAAGTACCTCCTGCAGGGAACCATTTTGACCGACGTGGATGAGACGGTTGCCGGCATCAAGCGCCAGCACAATGTGTTCGAGCAATTGGGCATTGATCCCCAGGAGGCGTTCGGGTACCAGATAATCGAACCCCTTATCCAGCTCCGCAAGGACGGCGTGAGGAGGGTCGCGGAGGCACTCGGGCTGCCTGAATCCGTGTACAACAAGATGCCATTCCCCGGGCCGGCTCTGGCTGCACGGGTGATCGGAGAGGCCACACGCGAAAGACTGGCACTGGTCAGGCAGGTGACGGCCATTACGGAAGCGGAACTGGGCGATATTGATGCTTTTCAATACATGGCGATACTGCACGAAGATCGCGTCACCGGCATGCGCGAGGGCCAGAGGGATTTCGGCCTGCAAATCGAGATCAGGTGTTGGGACAGTGTTGATGCGCGCACGGCTACGCCGACCCGGCTGCCCTGGGAAGTCCTGGAGAAACTCAGCAGCCGCATCGTATCAGAGGTGCCCGGCGTCGTAAGCGTCACCTATAACATCGCGACCAAACCGCCGTCCACGATGGAGGTCGTATAGTTCCACTTCCAGGAATTCTTTACACAGGGGAAACGCGCTACCAGGCCACGTACCCGCCGTCAACTGACAGGCAATGGCCGGTCACGAAGTCGGCCGCCGGAGATGCGAGATAGACCACGGCTCCGGCCACATCCTCCACCTTGCCGACATGGTGAGCGGGGATGCGGCGGATTATCTCCCCATAAAACTCCTCGTCAGCGAAGGCCTCTTCGTTCAGCGCCGTGCGGATGAAGGTCGGGGCAATGGCATTGACCTGAATGTGGTGGTCGGCAAGCTCGATCGCCATCGTCTTAGTAAGCTGCAGGACCCCGCCCTTGCTGGCGCAATAGACGGCCCGCTTCTCCCCGCCGACCAGAGCCATCGCTGAAACGATATTAATGATCTTGCCACCTGCGCCGGCTGCGATCATCTGCCGCGCGACCTTCTGGCTGATGAAGAAAAGTGCCTTCAGGTTTGTGCCAAGTATGGCATCGAATTCTTCTTCAGGGACATCTACGAAATCGCGATAGACATTCGTCGCGGCATTGTTGACCAGCACATCTATCCGACCGAAATGATTCACAGCCTGCGTCACTGCCTGATCCTGGGCGGTCAAATCGCAGATGTCCAATACCACTGGCAGAGCGCGCTGCCCATGTGCCTCGACCTCTGTGGCTGTCGCGTCCAGCTCTTCGGCGGTCCGGCTGATCAGCACCAGGTCGGCTCCAGCCTGCGCACAGGCTATGGCGATGGCCTTGCCGATTCCCCGCCCGGCACCTGTTACCATTACCACCTTGCCATCCAGCCGGAAGTTGATCTCAGCCATTGTCGCACTCTCCCCGATGCATCATTTGCAGATGAGACTACGCCTCCAACTCGATGGCCACTACACGCGCCGGCGCACCTGCCGTATCCTCCAAAGGCAGCGGCAAGGCGATAATCAGCCATGGCACCGGCTCAAGGATTGTGGGCGGGAATTTCAGGCCTTCAAGCACCCACTTTTCCGCCTTCGCCAGTGTCTGGTGAGTCGCGTAGTCCTCTTCTTCCTCCATGCCGGCGATGCTGATGTGGTCTATGCCGACGCCGACGATGCCGCGCTCGATGAGCCACTGTGCGCCGTCCTGTCGCAGCCAGGGCGACTCGAAGACCCACTCTTTCGTATAGCCCAACTTCTCCACCCAGCCGGTCACCAGCAGGGCGATGCTGCAGTCCGCCATGTCCACGTCCGCTGCGGCCAGATCCTCGCCCGTGATGGCCTCGCGCGTCTGCTTGTGGCGCATGTCGAAGACGGCAGCGGGGCCCACGAAACCTGAGATGGGAAGCTCGTGCAGCGGCCCGCCGTGTTCCCACATGTGCCCTGGCGCATCAATGTGCGTCCCATCGTGGGTGTAGGTGACCAGGCGCTCCATCTGGTAGCCGTCGGTGGCATGGTTGGCGGTGACGGTAATCTCCACCGACGGTAAGGTCGGGTTCGCTGGATTATTCGGATAGATCGGCAATGACAGGTCCAACACTCGTTTGACTCGACCCATAATCTTTCTCCGTATTCAGAGCAGTTCCGTAAGCGATGGCCGCATCCTCACAACCACGCACAATCGCCACAGTTGCCACGAAACTCCCCTTTCAAAAGTTTTTGTAAGGGGGGTTTGGGGGGAAAAACTTTTTTCAAAAAGTTTTCCCCCCAAGGTGTTGCCCTTAGGCGTTCTACGTTATCAATTGCCCGCCGTCCACCGGTATGTTAGCGCCGGTGACGTAGTCGGACTCGCTGCCGGCCAGAAAGACCGCCGCCCCGGCCACGTCTTGTGGCTGGCCCACGCGTCTAAGCGGGACGGCTTCGAAGCGGCGCTGGTTGGCCGGGTCTTTGAACCACTCGCGGGCGCTTTCGACGAATATCTCGCCCGGCGAAATGGCGTTAACATTGATTCCGTGCGGCCCCAACTCGCCAGCCAGGTTGATGACCAGAGAGTTCAGCCCACCCTTGGTAGCCACATAGTGCGCGCTGTCTGCCTGGGCCATTTGCGCGACATTGGAGCTGATGAAGATGATTTTCCCGCCGCGCCCGGCCTCGATCATTTCCGCCGCGACTTTCTGAGTCAGGAAGAAGCTGCCCTTGAGGTTGACCGCTGTGACTTTGTCGAAGCGCTCCTCGGTGCACTCGAAAAACGGCCCGAATTCCGTCACTATCCCGGCGTTATTCACAAGGATGTCAATTTGTCCGAACTGCCCCAGGGTCTTCGCGACCAGGTTATCAAGCTGCTCAAGGCGGCTGATATCGGTCTGCACGTGGGTGACGCTGTAGCCCTGCTGGGTGAGTTCCTGTGAGGCAGCCTCTCCGACTTGGGCACGGCGCGAGGCGATTACTACCTTCGCGCCCTCGCGAGCGTAGGCTGCGGTGATGGCTTGGCCGATGCCTGTGGCTCCGCCGGTTACTATGGCAACTTTGTCTTTCAGGCGCATCGGTTTCCCCTCTTTCGTGGTAGCCAGGCCCGGGTTGGGCTCGCCTGTATTGTTCATGAGTGAAATGGAATACCTAGCAAGACTGGACACACACGCGGCTCATGGGTACATAGAGCGGTTTTTGCGAAGGGGCGCAAAATGACACACTGTAATCAGCCCAACGACCTCGGGCTGGAAGCTGAGAATGCTGTCGCATTCTCACCTGAGCTTTGCGAACACCACAAAGCTCAGGCCGAGCCACGCGTATTGTAGATTATTCGGCCTAGGAAGAGCGTTTCGCCTCCTGATCTTTTTGTGCCGCTCGAGCAATGCGGTCAATCTCCGCAGCTTGCTCCTCGCTTACATATTCCGGCTGATGCTCGGCCAGGATACGGCGGGCTTCGGCATTGGCACGCTGCCGCATAGTTGTCGCACCGCGCTCTTCCCAGGTCTCCCACTGGGAGCGGTCGGTGAGTGCCGGCTGCCACCGCTCCCTGCGCAGGTATTTGACGGTGTGGTCGGTGGCAAGGAAACTTCCACTGGAACCGACTTCGGCCAACACCTCAACACCCAGCGTGTCCGCGTCTATCTGAATGGCCTCGACGATGCGAAAAGTCGCGCCCAGTATCTCGTGGTCAACGACACACTGCTCATAGCTGGCTGTTCGCATGGCCTCGAGATTTCCGGTGGCAACGTGGATGATGTTACAGCCGGCCAGGGCCAGGGTGAGAAAATGGCTGGCACGCTCGTAGCCGCACTGGGCGTCCGGCACCTTAGAATCTGTTGGATTAGCGCCCTGGAAGGGCAGATGGTAGTAGTGGGACAACTGCGTCTGAGCTGCGTGAATCAGCGTCGCTTCGGGGGCGTTACCAGCGTAATTGACCTCGCGCATATCCATGATGCCAGTCGAGGACGAGTAGATGCAGGGCGCGCCCGCCCGCACCCACTGCGCCAGCGCAATGCAGGCCAGCACGTTGGCATTGACCTCTACCAGCGCCCCGGCCATCGTGAACGGACTGCTGGCTCCGGCGATGGCGTCGGCCTCGACCAGCATCGGCAGATGACGCTGGGCACAGGCGATGGTCTCATCGAGGGCCTCGTACGGATGATGCAGGGGGCTGTGGACGCAGACGTTGACCGCGAAAGTAGGACGCTGTTCGACTGCCTGTGCGCTGCCCGCAAGCACGGAGGCAGTTTCGACCAGCCATTTGATGCCATTGCTCCCGCCGCCGAGGGTGTGGTGAGGCCGCTGTGTATTCTTTTGCATCTCGGCGAAGACCAGTTGCTCTGAACCGACCTGGGGCATGTCCTGCGGGAGTACCAGAAAGTGGGCGATGTGGTAATGCTCGAAGGCATCCTGGAGGCGGGTCAGGTCGCGCAGGTCCTGAGTGGTAGCGGGCCGGCGCTCTCCTTCCAGATCCACAACCCAGAGCGACCCGGCGCCGCCCATGACATACACATCGTCAGAATCGTCGAGCAGCACGTTCCGCTCAGGCACCTGCCCATACAGCGTAACTTGCGAAGGGGCCCGAGCCAGGGCCTCTTTCCACACCTCCTCACGCATCCTGACGATCTGATTATTGAAGTCCACCTCGCAGTCGTTATCGGCACAGAGCTTGAGCGCCTCCGCATGCTCCATCCTGATGCCGGTTTTCTCCAGCACCTGCACGGTCGCCTGGTCAATCCGGGCCAACTCCTCCTCGGTCAGGACCTTCAGTTGTCCGCCTTTCAGCGGCGTGGCCGGCACGTTTGGCTACCTCCTCTTGATTGCCGAGAGGCTGGCAGACCGTCTATTGGCTTACGATAGTATCATCAGCCTGCAGGATAGTCTGTTTCATGATGTCAATTGTCCGGTCAATATCTTCCTGCGGGATGGTGAAAGGGGGCTTGATTATTGTGACGTCTCCGAGTATGCCGTCCACGCCGCCCGCAATCGGGCAGGTGGCGAGGCCGTTCTCAAACGCCATATCACCTATCCGACCGGCCAGGTTCAACTCGGCAGGGAACGGCTCGCGGGTGTCTTTGTCCTGGACGTACTCGATGCCCATGTAGAGGCCCTTGCCGCCGCGAATGTCGCCTACCAGCGGCAGGTCTGCAAGCTCCGCGCGAGCTTTTTCATACATGTAGCTGCCCAGCTCAGCCGAACGCTGCACCAGATTGTGCTTCTGGATGTAGTTCTGCGCGGCCAGGCCGACCGCACATGACAGCGGATTGCCACCGTAGGTGAACCCGGGCAGCGATCGCTTCGCCTCATCCAGCACGTTCCATATCTTCTCGTGGATCAAGGTTGCGGCCAGCGGAGAGTAGCCCGATGAAATGCCCTTGCCGGTCGCGATCAGGTCGGGAACAGTGTCGTAGTGGCCGTTGATGGCGAAATACTCCCCGCATCGCCCAAACGCCGTGATGACCTCATCTGCAATCATCACCACGTCATATTTGTCGCAGATCTTCCGGATGATGGAGAAGTAGTCCGGCGGTGGCGCGACACAGCCGAGCGTATTGCCAATCGGCTCCTGGATGAAGCAGGACACATGCTCCGGGCCGATACGGCGAATGGCCTGTTCGAGCGCGTGAACACAGTGCAGGCCGCAGTCCGGATACGTCTTCCGGTACGGGCAGTGGTAGCAGTACGGTGGCTCCAGCTTGGTGGTCGGGAAGAAGTAGGGGTGCAACTCGTGGCGGCGGTTGCTGCGCCCGGAGTATGACGTAGCAGCGATTGAGCTGCCGTGGTAGCCGCCCCAGACGCCGATGATGTGGTACTTGGTCGCGTTGCCCCTGCACAGGTGGTACAATCGGGCGAGTTTGATGGCGAGTTCGTTCGCTTCCGTGCCGGTGGAGGTGAAGTAAGCCTTGACTATCTCTGGCGGTGCGAGCTCATCGCAGAGCTTGTTCGCCAGGTCAATCTGCGGCTGATTTTCGTACATGGAGACATGGGCTAGGGCGAGCATGCGGGCCTGTTCGGTCATAGCCTGCACGATTTCTTCAACCCCGTGGCCGA
>JALGTY010000160.1 GCA_029821145.1 Candidatus Zipacnadia bacterium | reverse complement strand
AAAGTGGCTGATAGTATGCGACAGGGCGGCACGGACTTCTGAGCCCCTCCAGCCCGCAGTATCCCTGAACCCGTAGGTCGGGCTTTCCAGCCCGATGGCGTTGTCGTTGTCCCCTCTCCCTGCGGGAGAGGGGAATTGAAGGGGTGAGGGCGTTGCCGTTGCCTTTCGGAGGAGCCGCATGGACGGGAGTTTGCTTGCAGACTCACGGCCATCCAGCCCGAGGCAAGTAGTAGTCTTCAGCAAAGGTATTACCAATGGCCAGAAGCAAGCGACACGCGCTATTGTGGGCGGCATTCTTTCTCTTCCTGGTGGGATTTGTGCTGCATATACACCAGATGTTTTGCATGTCGGCGGCGTGCGCCATGCTATGGCCGCTCTCGCTGTTGCTGGGTCGCCATAAACTCGCCGGCCTCGACGTTAGCCGCTCAGCGCCCAAAGCACTGCAGGCGGGCGAGACCGCTGATGTGAAGCTCCGGCTCATCAACCCGACCAGGGCCAAGCGCCTGTTTGTGCAGCTCACTGATACTCTGCCGGCCAAGGCCCCCGGCGAGAACCCGAGTTTCATCGTACCCAGCCTGGAGGCGGGCGCTGAAGTTGAGCTCTCCTACGTGCTGCGTACCAGCCTGCGCGGGGTGTATCGCCTCGGCCCGCTGCTGCTGCAGGCCTCCGAAACGCTGGGCCTCTCCACCTTTACCAGAGAGTTTGAACAAGCCGATGAGGTGATTGTCTATCCTACGCCCGTGCATCTGCCGCCACTATGGCCGCCGGATGCTGCCGGGCGCAGGCCCCGCAGAGCGCTGCGGGTTGTGGGAGCTGACGGGCTCGATTTCTATGGCATCCGCGAGTATGTTCCGGGTGATGATCTACGCCGCGTACACTGGAAGACCACCGCCCGCATGGATGAGTTGATGACGATCCAGTTCACCAAGGAGCAATCCTTGGAGGGCACCATCATTCTTGACCTGCACGCGAACTCTCACGCCGGCGAGGGCCTTTTCAGCACTCTGGAGCAAGGCGTGTTGCTGGCCGCCAGCGCCGCCCGGCAGGCTGATGTACTCGGCGGCGACGTGGGCCTCATCGCTGTAGGAGATGAAGATTACAGCGTCCCCGTGGCTCTGGGTGTGGACCAGTACGGCGCGATTCTGGAGGGCCTCGCGCGCGCGGAACCGACACCGGCTGACAACTGGCCCGACGCTGTCGTCCAGCGCATGGCGAGCAGGCCACGGCGATGTGCGGCGCTGGTAATCAGCCCGCGCACTGACGAGACTGCATTGACCGTCGCCGGGCAGCTTCTCGCCCGCGATCAGGTCGTATCGTGGATGGTACTGGAGCTGGCGGAGGCCACCGCAGCAACTTTTGTCGCCCAATTGCAATCGCTTGGCTGTAGCGTCAGGACGATCAACTGTAGTCTGCCGCTGCAGGCTCAATTCGGAATCGGACAGAGGTCTTATGCTCAGACCTGATCGAGCCATGATGGCGCGCAATTGGCCGCTCTTTGCCGGGGCGCTGGTCCTCGCATCTGGAGCCGCGGCCGCCTTGAGCCTGACAACGCAGTCGTTCGCCTTTGGCCTATTCATTCACACGCTTATCATCATCGGCATTCTGGTTAGCTTTGTCGGCGTCAGTACTGGCAAACGCACTACTCCTGCAGGCTTTGTCGTCATTGCCACGGGCTTTGTGGTGCTGGTGTTGCGCGAGGAACTTGGCCCCTGGACCGACCTGCTCTTCCCGCTCGACTTGCAGTCCGTGGAGGAGAGTACGGTGGCGGTGCTGGCCGGATGGATTCTGGCCGGCTTGTGCTTCATCCAGGGCAGGCGTTATGGTGTAGTATTCCTCACCGCCATCGGCATGGCCATTCTTGGCCTGATTGCCACTCTCAACCTCAATACGGAGTTTCTGGTTTGCTTCTGGGTTTATACCTTCGGCGTTGTGTTCACCTGGGGCTACGATCATCTGTTGCGGGTGGCCGAAGAGTCACACGTACAGCTTGAAGTCTCCGATGTCTGGAAAGCATGGCTGCGCTGGCATTTGTCCGCATCAGCCCTGCTGCTTGTGGTAGTGATGGTCGCAGCCACCACCGGCGGCTCGTTGCTATATGCAGTCTCACCCAACATCTTCGAGCGGATGTCTGCGCAGGTCCACCGCATGCCTGCCAGCCTCCGGAGCCTGGCATTTCGCACCTGCATGGACGACGAATTCCGCGTCGGCACTGGTCCGATTGACCTGCCCCGCACCGTCGCATTCACTGTCACGGCCCAGGCTCCGACCCTCTGGCGTACTCAGGCCTATGACCGCTACCAGGGCACCGGCTGGACCAAGCATGCCGAGGCCTACATCCGGATGCAGCACGGAGGGTTCGGCTCCTACCGATACTCAGTCCCGCGCGCCTCAGTGCTTCCCGGCACACGCAACTTCCAGGAATTCACCTTCCCCAGGGGACCGCTGCGTGGGTTCGTACCGGCCGCCACTGCGCCAGTAGAAATCAAGCTGTACGGCCAGGCCGATGATGCACCACCTCTCTATAGGGGCGGGCCACGGTTGTACCCGGTTGAAGTTGACGGCTACGGTTGCCTGCGTATTAACCCCACGTGGGCATCAAGGGGCTATTGGGGACAGCTTGACAGCGAGCCGAAAAGGCACTACCAGGTAATATCCGTGATGCCCCCGACCGGGGCCGAAGCGCTCAGAGGGCGAGGCGACGACTACTCGCCGAACCTGGTCGAGACCTATATCAAGCAGGTTCCGGTGGCGGCCAGAGCGCATCTGGCTGATCTGGTCCAGAAGACCGTCGCCGGCATCGAAGACCCTTACGATCGGGTGGCGGCACTGCGCGAGATGATCTCAGAGCGCTGCCTGTACTCCCTGAAGGCCCCTGCTGTTCCGCGAGGCAAGGACGCGGCGGCCCACTTCCTCCTGAGCAGCAAGCGTGGCGCTTGTGATCTGTTCGCCTCCGCGATGGCGGTGACGGCCCGGCTTGCAGGCGTGCCGGCGCGCGTCGCAGTCGGCTTCCAGGTCGGCGAATACAATGCTGACGATGAGACCATTGTAGTCAGACACAGCGACGCTCACGCCTGGGCCGAAATCTTCTTCCCGGGGGTCGGCTGGGTGCCCTTTGACGTGCAGCCCGCGCAGATATACGATGAACAGAGTTGGCTTTCTCTATTCAGTACTGGTCATGCCCGCCTGGCACTGACCAGGCTATTGCGGCTCCTGGTGCCACTGCTGCTTCTGCTGCTGGTTGGCTATGCCGCCTTATCCGGGGTCTGTGACCTCAGGCGGCTGCCGGGATTGTGGCGCAGACGACGTGCGGCAGGCCCGGCGGAGAGCCTCAGCCACGACTACCAGCGCTTCTGCCGACAGCTTGCCCGCCGTGCCGACATCGGCAAGGTTGATGCAATGACGCCTCGCGAGGTGATCGCAGCAGCTCTGGCCAATCTTTCCGGCTCGCGAGCCCTCAAACAGAGGCTATGTCAGCTCAACGAGGAATTCTACAAGGTGCGCTTTGCCCCGCATCCGCCAAAGCAGCGGCTTGATTATCTGCGCGGGCAGATCACCAAGATGCGCAAGCACATACGTGAATTCAGGCACAAGCCACAGCGCTCGCAAGAGCGCCCGGAAGCCAAAAGCTAATGAGCAAAGATCGCGCCGCACAAATTGCCGACAAAGCTCTTTTCATAGTCCACGGCGACTCCGAGGTGCTCAAGTCGCGTGCCGTGAAGGCGATCGTTGAGCAGCGACTGCCTGAGGCGGACCGCGAATTCGGGCTTGTCGAGTTGCACGTGCGCGAGGTTGATCTGGAGAAGATCACAGGCTCATTTGCCTCCGGCTCGCTCTTCGCGACTCAGCAGGTGGTTATGCTGCGGGATCTGGACGACATGGCCAAGACCCAGCAGCAGTCGCTGGTGCCGGCGCTGGAGAGCATCGGCCCGGGCATCACTGTCATAATGACCTCATCGCCTGCTCCTCGCGGCAGAGCCACTGATCCCAACCTTAGCGTGCCCCTGGTCAAGCTTGTCAAAGCGTCCGGCCTGGTCATTGACTGCAACACTCCGGCCTATCTGGACTGGAAGGACGAACTCACGCCCTGGGTAAGAGTTGAGGTGGAGCGCCACAACAAGCGCTTTGGGGACGGGGCGCTGCAGTTGCTGATTGACACTGTGGGCGCCAGCTGCGACCGGCTGGCAAACGAGCTCGAGAAGTTGGCCATATATGTGGACAAGAGCCCGGAGATTACCCAGGATGACGTGCGCGTTGCGGCGTCGCCTGCGCAAGACCAGGACATATTCGGCCTCACAGACGCCATCGGCAGTCGCGATGCGGCGGCGGCCCTTGCGGCCCTGCCCGCCCTGCTGCCCGCACATGCCAAGAGCGGCGAAGGTATTCGGGTGTTAGCCATGATCTCCCGGCATTTGCGCCTGCTGTGGCAGACCAGGCATCTGCTCAAGCACGATGTCGGCTTGCTGTCGGCCAAAAACTGCCCCGAGCAGATACGAGAGCAGTTGCCACAGCAGCAGAACATATTCGATGCCATACGCGGGAAGAAACCGATTGCGCGCAAGTTCGCGCAGCAGGCAAAGACCTTCACCGACGGCCAGCTCGCCCGCGCGATAGTCGAAGTATTCAATGCCGATATGGCCTTGAAGGGGCAGTCCGAGCAGAAAATGGATGATCGCATGTTGTTGGAGACTTTGGTGATTACCCTTTGCAGATTGTAAGTCTGCCGCTGATTTACCCCCGCTCAGCAACCGCTTGCTGAAGGGGGCAGAATGGCACTTTCGGGCGATTTACTATAGGGGAGCAAATCTACTTTAGTTGCCAGCAACTAAACCAGCAAAGTAGAACGCGAGTTTTTTCTATTGGGTAATCCAATAAATTTCGCGGCGAAGGGCCATCAGGCTGCACCGAAAAAGGTAACTACTCACCTTGCTGCCCTGAGCCAGGCGATAGGAATAGGCGATTATGGGGTTCGTGATGGCGGTATTGATAGCTGCGGCTGCGCTGCTTTTCGGGACGCAGCTTCTGCATTGGCTCCGCGTCGCGCCTGGCGCGGCATGGGCGCACGCTCTGGCCGGCTTCGGTCTCGGTATCGTTCTCATCGCCTATGCCATTCTGCTGCTCGGTCTCTTCGCGGCGCTGAAGCTAATCTGGGTAATTGCCATACTCGCGATCATGATAGCGTGCGGCGTCGGCCAGTGGCGGCTGGTTGTGCGAGCGGCTGGTGCGGCCCGCAATTATCTGAGGGCAACCTGGCGCAACCCGGCACAGTCGGTTGTCCTCGTGTTTATCGCAATCTGGGTTCTGATGACGCTCGGCTCGGCGCTGGTGCCTCCGGATAGCGGCGACTGGGACGGCCTCAGCCAGCACCTGGCGCAGGCCTGGACGTATGCCCACGAGGGCCGCGTGCGCCCGCTGTGGTTTGACCACCACTCGCAGTTTCCCTGCACCATGCAGATGCTCTACACGGCGGGAGAACTGGCTGATGGCTACCTCACCGCCCGTCTGCTGCACTGGCTGATGGGGATGTTGAGTGTGGTGTGGGCTGTACTGATCGCACAACGGTTCCTGAGCCAGGGTCGCGGGGGCAGCAGCGTCGGGTTGTGGACAGCATTCATCCTGGTGTCCACGCCGATCTTCACCTGGCTCACCGGAGTGGCGTATGTGGACCTGGGTTCGACCTTTTTCGCGCTGGGTGCGCTGTACTTCTTCCTGGATTGGGCACTGAACCGCACGCCGAATGCCCTGGCGCTCACCGGATTGATGCTGGCGGGCGGGATGACCGTAAAGATGCAGGGCGTGGCGCTGGCCGGCGTCATCATCATCGCAGCGGCAATCCTTATTATCTCGCAAAGGCGTAATTGGCGGGATTGGGGCCTCGCCTGCGCGCTTGTCGTCATCATCGGCGGCCCGTGGTACCTGAAAAGCCATCTCATTACCGGCAACCCGGTGTACCCGTTCGCCTATGAGGTCTTCGGTGGCAAGCAGTGGACCCAGCAGCAGGCCGACTTCTACGAGCATCACCAGATGGCGTTCGGCTACGGCGAGCTTCCCGACGGTAAGGAGCTTGCGCAGATGTCGTTTTGGCGGAAGCGGCTGCTCGGCCCGCGCGAGCCGTACAAGTGGCTCATCGGCCCCGTCCTGCTGACCATTCGCCCTTGGGACTTCGCCGTGGACCGCAATTTGAGGCCACAGGCGCTGCTGCTGCACTGGATAGGGCCGCTGTACCTGCTGCTGATACTACTGTTGCTGGTGTGGAAGCGGCCGCCGGCTGTGGGCCTGGTCATGTGGTTGTTTCTGCCGCTGTGGCTGTGGTGGTTCTTCTCGATGCAATACACCCGCTATCTACTCCCATCGCTGGTGCTATTGTGTCCGTTGGCAGGTTACTCTTTGTCACAGCTTCTGTCGCGCAGCGGGCCGGTGCGGGCAGCGGCAGGTACCGTGACATCGCTATGGGCTGTCTGCGCCCTGGTGCCACTTGTGTTCAATCTTATCATGGCATGGCCGATTATCAGCGGCAAGGCCCCCTGGGAGCAGTACCTCAACGCCACACTGGATGTCTATGAACCCAGCAGATATATCGCCCGCTACCTGCCTGAAGATGCAGTCATAGCCACGTACGGGGAGCCACGATACTACTATTTCGAGCGGCCGGCCGTCTGGGCCGACCCCGGTCACAGCCGCTTGTTCGTCTATGAGACCATGCAGACGCCGGAGGACCTGGTCAACCGCTATCGGGAGCTGGGCATCACGCACGTTCTGGTCAATCGCGCGCATACCGGGGATCTGGCCAAGGCTACTGACTGGCCGATGACACTCGTGCGTGAGGCCATCGAAGCACGGCTGTTGCGGCAAATGGGATCGTTCTCGCGTCGGCAATACCTGCTGCTGCGAATAGCGTACGCCACAGCGGGGGATGATGATTCGTAGGCGGTCGGCGTGCTGGTTGAGACCGTGCGCCAGATTGGGGTATAATAACCGGTGGCGAAGTGATAAGGCGTGGGCCGGTCTCGCTTCGCTCGGCGCGGCCCCTCCGAAAGGCAAGGACAACGGAGTCGGGCAGCCCTTCGACAAGCTCCCTTCGGCCCTTCGACAGGCTCAGGACTTTCAGCAGGCTCAGGGCGCACACGGCAGGGCCTGCGGGATGCCCGGCCCACGGAGTTTTGTGGGATGGCTGAGGCACGCGAAGCAGGGCTGAACAGGAGATGGGTTTATGAAAACGGCAATTCTTGTCGGCGGGAAGGGGACGCGGTTGTTCGGCGACCAAACCGCCGTCCCCAAAGCGCTTTATGAAATCGGCGA
>JALGTY010000159.1 GCA_029821145.1 Candidatus Zipacnadia bacterium | reverse complement strand
AGGTCCTTCTCGAAGGTATCGTCAATCAGGTAGGCCTCGGTGATGTTGATAGTGGGGGCTGTGGGCGGCGTCTGGTCGTGCTTGTAATCCACAGCAAAGGTAAACTGTTGCAGTTTGGCGGTGTTGCCGGCGCGGTCGGAAAGACTTGCCAGTTCGATCGCCGCCGACTGGCCATTCTCCAGGCTGATACCTGCACCGGCGGGATCGAGTTGAAGAATGCTCGAAGCCGGGTCCCAGCTCACGCCATCGCTGGCCAGCGAAAGTTGCTGGTCGTTGAAGCGAACTGACAGCTTGCCCAGATCAATGCCGCTGCCGCCCGGGTCCTTGAGCGCGATACGAATCACACTGTCGCCAATTGCAGTTCCGGGTGGCGGCTCGACGGACTTGACCACTGGTGGCTGGGCATCCACGGCGGCGCGGTAATTGACCGTCGGCCCCCACTGCCCATCCGCCAGCAGCGGCTTGATGTGGGCATACCAGATGCCCTCGCCCTCCAGTTGCAGACTCAGCACCTTGTCCTGGGTGGCGACTTTCTCTGGAGGCTGTCCGTGCGGGTCCTTGTCCACGGACACTGCATAGCCTTTGATACCACTCTTGGTTGGCGTGATAGCCAGCTTGAGTTGTGCGCCGTGGGGCTGGCCGAGGAAGAAATTGTCCATGTACCACGTGGCGGTGATGCGGTTGCCGCCAAACCCGGCCAACAGATACCCCTCATTGCTGGCATTGCCGGCCCATAAATCGCTGCACCTGAGGCTTTTTTTCTCCGGCATCAGCGCCCGCAGATGCCCCAGCAGGTCGAACTCCGCATGATGCCACTGGCCGTCGGTCTGAACCTCGGGAATATGGCCGAGAAGTATGCAGCCGGAAGCCGGCTTGGTGGGGCCGGTGAAGACGATCTCGTATGACTGGCCGCTGCAGGTGAGGTAGAAGTTGACTTTGGACTCCTGGGTGATACGGTAGTCGAAGGCGAGCTTTGACAGTTCCGCAACGTCGAACTGCTGCCTGCGCAAGGTGGCGCCGAAGCTGCCGCCGGCTGCGGGATTGACCAGTCGCAGGCAGTGCCCGCCGTCTTTACCGGCGGCGACGATGCTCAGTTCCGCGCCCTGGTCCCCGTCGCGGGTTCTAAATGGGCTAACTCCGTTCTCGAAATCATTCTGCAGCGAAGAATGGCTCTGACTGGTGAGTCTCAAGTTGGCAGGGCGGACCTCGACAGCACGCTCGGCCGGAGCAGCATCGTCCGGCAGCGGGTTGCGCACCTGTTTCTCGTCCTCATAGTAGATCTTTATGCGGGGAGTGATGATGTCATTGCGCAGGACCCAGATGCCGACGCGACCACTCTCGAGAGGGTCTTCGTCCTTGGCCTGAAGCACCAGTTTGTTGTCCAGATAAAGCTGCAGGGCGCTGCCGGACTTGCGGACGCGGATACCCCACCATTTGCGGTGCCATTCGTATGTCGGCGGCTGGCCGTTCTCGGTAATCGGCCACAGAGCTGCCGGCTCGCTGGTCTGCGTCAGCATTTTGGTGCCCCGCATGATGCGCGTCACACGGTTGTCGTTGCCGCCTATGATGAAGCTGTAGCCGCTATCGGGATTAGCCCCGTCGCCGCAGATGGTGATATTCATGTCATTGGGCGGCAGGTAGGTGGGGGAGCGGTTGAGTCGCATCTTGAAGCCGATATACATCTCGACCACGATGTCGCCGACGAATTCCCGCTTGTTCCACATCGCCGCAATGCCCTCACGGGAGTAGCCACCATACCACGACCACTGCGGCGAGCAGGTCCAGCGGCTGGTCGCGTTCCACTCGCCGCTGCGGATGAGCCAGTCGGTAGGGGCTTTGCTGAAAGTGTAATCATACACATTGCTGGACAGTAGCTCCGCCGAGGTGCCGTCAAGAGAAAGCGCTGAGGCGGAGAACCCACTCCGGCCGCCGTGCTCAAAGCGCTCGACGTTCGGAGGCAGGCTTTTCAGGCGCGCCAGGGCCTGACGGGAAGCAGTGTGGCCCGGCTCGTGTTTCAGGACGGCATTGAAAACAGAAATAGCTTCTTCTTCGCGCCACTGTGCGGCCAGCGCCTCGCCTAACCAGTACCGGGACTCGACTGATTCCGGTTTGCTGGCGAGGATTTCACGCAGATGATTCTCAGCGCCGATGAAATCACCGGTCGCGATCTCGCATCGGGCCAGCCAGTAGATTGCCTCGAGGTTGTCAGGCTCAGCGGCAAGCACTGCCTTGAATTCCCGCGCCGCCAGTTCGTAATAGCCTTCCCTGAAGGGAATCAGTGCCTCCTGCACCGACGCCGCCTGCACACCGGCACCCAATAGCACCAGCACGGCCAAAACAAGGCCAAATCTTGAGATCATCTCGCCCGACCGGTCAACCGCCATGTGTGATAGCACCGATTATTCACCAAACCGTGGCTCGGCCTGAGCCTTGCGGCTCTTGCAAGGCTCACGTGAGAATGCGCAAACATTCTCAGCTTCCCGTTCGACAGGTTCACGGCCCTGAGCAACGTCGAAGGGCAGCCCGAGGCCGTTGCGGTGATTACAGTGTGTCATTCTGTGCCGCTTGGTAGTGACGCCATATTCGCCTGCAGCGCGAAGTCTTCATTAACCCGCACGACCAACCAGTGGCCGCGCCGCTCGAAACTGAGCTTGGCATTCGAACCCTCGACTTGCGCTTTCGCCTCTGCGAGAAGCTGGTCACCCGCTCGCAGTGCCAGTGCGATCTCCTTGGAGCCCGAACTGAGTGCCACCACGAGATTACAGGCGTCCTTGTCATCGGGGTCACTCGCACCGACAAGCAGTGTGATCTTTCCGCTCTTGGCACCGACGTTCGGTATTGTAAAAACGAGCGCGTGCTCGCCGAAGTAATCGCCCTTGGTCCACCAGGTCCGACCAGCCTCCGGCTTGACCCACGGGGCCTGAGTGCTGGCCCATTCGGCCATCTCCGGATGCTTGGAGGTATCGGCAAACTCTCGCGTAATTCGGCTGGTCCGCTTCGGTGGGATAATCTGCAGCAGCGCGTTGTCGAACTGCGTGCCTGCGGCTTGGGTGGCGAACACGCCTACGGCCCCTGCCGTTAGGTCCGGGCTGAACGCCTCAACCTGAGGCCGTCCCGCAACAGCAAGGGTGATAAGCCCATCCGTGAGCCTGGCTTCAGCGCGGTACGAACTCCCAGAGGGGATGGAAATTGGCGCTTCGGCGAGGATCTTTTCTTCGCCCTCCCTGACCCGCACCACCTGCGCCTTGCCGGCATACGGCGTGCCCTTCTGCGCCCAGCGCAGCAGGCAATAGTTCTTGCCGTCTTGGTAGCCCACTACTAGTCCGCACCCGCCGCTCTTGGCCGGCTGAATAGTGATAGAATACTCGTAATGTTCCCAGGCGCGCCGGCCGGTCACGGCCAGCGCCGGATCGTTCGTGGTTGGACGCAGCGAGCCATCAGTGTGCTGCCAGCGCCCTTCCAGCGTCTGCCATTTGCCGGGCACTTCCTCGGAGAAACCCTCTGCGAAAAGCTCCCACGGCCCACATGCAACATCATCGAAGAAAGCGCCCTTCCTGCTTTCACAGTAAAGGCCCACCTGGCCCTGGCCGAATGCATCGGTCTGTGTGGCAAGCCGCAGTTCGTCGTCAACCCACACGTGAATAACCCCTGCGGAAACGGCGCAGCGCAGGGAGTACCATTGATTAGTGCGAAAGCCGCCCTGCGATTCGGCGACGACCTCACTTTCGCCATTCCTGACCGCAACGACCTGTAGGGTGCCGCCTTCGCGGTGCTCTCGGCCCAGCCAGCGGATGGCGATATAGTTGTCGGCGTCCTGGAAATAAACCACCAGGCCGATAGCTTGGTGGTCGGCAGGCTTGACGGCCGCCTGTACGCTGTAGATGTCCCAGAACCAGTATCCGGTGACCGTAATGGCAGGCTTGTCATCCTTGCGCTTGCCGAGATAAGAGAAAGCGTTTGCCGATTTGTCGGCCTCTTGGCGGCCGGCCTGGGCGTCATCGCGCAGGGTACGCTGTTGCCATTTGCCGGTGACGACCTCCCAGGCGCTCAGGCCACCCTCTTCGCGCACGAAATCATCGGCCATGAAGATGTCACCAACCGGCTGGATCATAACCTCTTCGAAGGTGCCGCCGCCTGCGGCCACGGTCCCTGCCTTGCCGTCATGCAGTGAACTATCGTAGGCACGAGCTATCACCCGGCTATCCCACACCAGGGCCATGCGCCAGTCACGCCGCTGGACGGTGAAAGCTGCGGTCTCGGCACCATCGCGCGGTGGGGTCAGTGCGCCGATGCTGCCGATGTGGGTTGTGGTCCCGCCCGTGACACGGTAGAACTTGGCCTTGCCGCCGGCGAGAGCCACGGCGTAATGGTCGCCGCTGCCCTCCTGGTAGTTGATGACAACACGCGCATCGAGGTCTGCGAGGGAGGAAAAGCGCAGTTCGCCGACCACGTTGAAATCGCCGGTGGCTTCATCTTCGAGAAATGCAATTTCGCCGGCGACGGCGATGTGGACTGATATACATAACACTGCAGCACAAGCTGCGAGCAGCATTATGGATTGGTTTTTCGCTAACCTGAGCAACAACACACTCTCCGGATATTCCAGGGTGACATCTCAGAGCCAGCAGTGCAACTATTCCGGCCTGATGACGTATTGCTTGGTTTCCTTCTCGGCTCGGACCGGCACGTAGCGTGTGTCGGTGGTGAGCATGAACTGATCGAGTTTCGCGCCGTCTTCGCGGTTCTGGAAGCGGATGGTATGTACGCCCTCGGTAAGGCTGATACGCAGGCCGCGGACCCAATGCCAGCGCTGGTAGGTGCCGTCATTGCCGAACACCATCGCGGGCTTGTCGTCAATCTTCAGGAAGAAGGAGTTGCCGCAGCCATCATACCAGTGCACACGGCCCCACAGATTATAGGTGCCGGTCTTGGGAATCTTCACCTTGAACAAAGCATAGCCGGTGTCTGAGGGCGCGCCCTCGGTAGTACCATGCGGTCGCTGCAGCGGTATGTGGATATAGGCGCTGCCGGATGCGACCTGGCTTGAGGCCTTCGCCATGGCCGCCTTGATGGTGTAGTAATGCTCCGCCTCCACGACAACCTTGGCCGCGCTGGCCACTGCCGCACTAATCAGCAACATGGCCAGCACGATGGCACATACCCACCCAGCGCGTAGGTCGGGCTTCCAGCCCGACACCGAAATGGTCGGCGTATTGTTAGCAGTGTTCATTTGTCATTCCTCCAGACGGCGAATTGGCGGCAACAATCTGCCTTGAGCGCAGTTATTCATTTCTCATGGCCCCTTGGCTCATAACCGCGATTATCGCGAATACCAGCGCCCATACCAGCCCTGTTCCTCTGACGAACAGAGAGGTGAATATGTTTGCCAGCGCTATGGCGGCCACTGAACCGGCCAGCCCCATCGCCAGCCCCCTCGGCCAGCCGTGTTCAACTTGTAGCCACAATGCACTGGCCTTGCGCCAGAAATGCCCCAGGTAGGCGACCAGGCATATCAGGCCGGCAAAGCCCATCGTGCAGCCAGTCACGAGGTAGAGGTTGTTAGTGTCGGGTTCTGATTTCTTCACATTGGGCAGGAACCCGTAATACTCCGAGCGGCCGATGTTGAGTTGGAAATTGCCGGCCCCGACACCCAGGATGAAATTCTCGGCCATCATATTCAGTGCCGGCCCCCACTCCAGCCAGCGCTTCTTGACTATGTACGGTTCCTGCTCGCCGTCGCCTGCTTCATTCGCCAGTTTGTAGAGCGGGCCCTCTTCACGCGCGTCGAGAAGCTCGCGTACCGCTGCATCGTGATTCTTCGGCAACAATATCACCAACGCGGCCACCGAGACTACCAGGGCCAGACCGTAGTTGCGGGCCTGCCGCTGCGCCGACATTATCAGGACCAGAGCTACCACCAGGGCAACCCACATCAGCGGCGGCGACAGCATGGTCAGTACTCCGGCCGCGATGCCCAGACCGAGTGCCCACCGCAGCCATCCAGCCTCCAGCCATAGCATGATGCCAAAGCCGATCGGCAGAACCATCGCCAGATAAGCGCTGTAAACGTTGCGGTTAGACAATAGCGCTCCGACCTCAAACGCTCCATCGGCCGCGAAGTACTGGTACAGTCCGACGACAACATTCACAGCGGTCGGTATCGCCAATGCGATGAGCGCGCCTCTGATGCGCTGGCGGGTCGTCAGAATGTCGGCGAACAGCATATAGACAGCTACGAAGTAAAGCCCAATCTGTACGGTCTCAACGGCCACTGCCTTGAGGCTCTCAGCCATTCCGGCCGATAATACCGCCGTCAGGAGCAGGCCTGCCACGGCCATCGGCGGCCAGATTAGGCCCGCACTGCCCTTGCGCAGTCGCCAGATTATCCACAGGCCCACGACGGCGGCGGCCAAGATATCCCCATAGGCGATGAAGGGGCCGGCCTTCGGATCTAACGCCAGCGCCAACTGTGTCGGCGCGAGCACTATCAGCAGCAGTGCCGCCCGGTACAGCCACTGCGGGGCCTGCTGCTGGGTCTGGGCATCCACTACGCCTTTTTCGGTATTCATCAATGCCAACATGATGTCATCTGACTTTTCGGACTCGGGCTGGAACTGTAGTTGTGTAGATGTCGCTAACGGCTGGGCCGGATTCTCGGCGGAATCTGCGCTTCCGCCTCGTATGCGGCCCCTCCGAAAGGCAGCGTCTAAACCTTTGAGTGCGTAGGTCGGGCTTTCTAGCCCGACAGCCGTTGTCGTTCGGAGGGGCCGCATGGACGGGAGTTTGCCTGCAAACTCACGGCCATCCGGCCCACGGCTTGTCATCCCGCCATCGCCTACCGTGACAGATCCACGGCGCGCACACCAGAAATCTGCATGACTACGCTACAAAGCCGAGCTACGTGTCGGTGAATGATGCGCAATGGCCTGGTCACGCTATTCCGATCCCTGCAATATCCCGGATCGCCGCGGCCAGTAGGCCTGCAGCCAGATACCATGCCGGCGCACTACCCACACCCGGAGCGCCCGTCATTCGCAATATTACCAGCAGCAACAGTCCGTACTCAAGCACCCGCGCCGCTAGCAACCTGGTGTAAAAGCCTCCCTGCAGATCATACACCGGCGCCAGCGCAAGGTACATGATGATACCGAGTAGTAGTACCAGACCTCCGGCGGCCATAGTCGCCGACGAGAACGGTGTGTTGACTGGCCGGCGGTCACAGCCTGCAATCAGATACAAACCCACTGCAATCAGGGCTACCAGCAGTCCGACCGTACCCACACTTGGTGTGAATTCGGC
>JALGTY010000006.1 GCA_029821145.1 Candidatus Zipacnadia bacterium | reverse complement strand
CCGGTTGGTAGACGCAGCCGGGAAGGAGCGGGCCGCTCTAAGGTTGGTGAAGGGCGAACCGGCGCTGGGGTTGTGTGATGAGGCCGGCAAGGTGCGGGCGATCCTAACCCTGGTGCGCGGTGAACCCGGGCTGATGCTCCATGATGAGGCCGGCGAGGGGCGGGCGAGTCTGAGCCTGCTCAATGGCCACCCCGGGCTGTCGCTGTATGATGAGGCCGGCGAGTTGCGGGCGAGCCTGAGCGTGATGGGCGGCGTACCCGGGCTGTCGCTCAGTGCTGAGGCCGGCGAGGCGGGGGCGAGTCTGAGCGTGCTGGGCGGCGTACCCGGGCTGTTGCTCAGTGATGAGGCCGGCGAGGTGAGGGCGATGCTGATCCTGGGCAAGGACGGCGAACCCAGGCTGATGCTCTGGGACGCGAATGAAGAATTGCTGTTCTCCGCGCCCGTAAGGGGAGTACCGCAATGAGCGACGCGCTGATACCTGACAAGGCGGCTTTCGAAGCGGCACTGCTTGAGATGCTCCAGGATGCGGAAAGCAAAGGTCTGAGCAGCCTGGAGGTCCGGGCCGGTGATCTGCATGAGCGTGTGGGCCGGTATCCGGGGCGCAATCACCGGATGCCGATTTGCTGCGCAGTGATGCGCAATCAGATGCGGAACCGTGACGCAATCGTCAGTGAGCCACCCAAAGGACGCGGCGCCAGTCTGACAGTTAGATACTGGCTGCCCCGGTAACGGGCTCTCGGCGAGGCGGTGCCGACCGACTAGCTGCGGCTACCTGACGGACCAAAACCTTCCCACCCTTGCAGGAACGCCGATCCAGGAAGCGCCTATCTGCCCTTTTAACACCTCTTTTGTCGCAGATAAGCGCCAGGTCTAACGCACAGATTTCAGAGTGTCACCAGAGGAGCGATACTGATGAGAGAGACTGCCCAGCTTGCTATGCTTGGCGGCCCGAAAGCCGTTACGCTGGATCAGAAGGACATCACCGGCTGGCCGATCGTCACCAAAGAGGATGAGGAGGCCGTCCTTGAAGTGCTGCGCCGGGGTGCGATGTCGGGCAGAGATGTCACGATGAAGTTTGAGAGGGAGTATGCTGATTGGCACGGTACGGAATATGCTCTGGGCCACAGCAGTGGCACGGCTGCTCTGCAAGCGGCGATGTGGGCCTGTGGAGTCGGTGTGGGCGATGAGATTATCACGCCAAGCTTGACTTACTGGGCGTCGGCACTGCCGGTATTCGGCCTGCAGGGCACCGTAGTTTTCGCCGATGTGCATCCCGACACCCTTACCATTGACCCCGGAGACATAGAGCACCGCATCACGGAGCGCACCAAGGCGATCGTCCCGGTGCACCTGGCCGGATACCCGGCCGATATGGACCCGATAATGGAGATCGCCGGGAAGCATGATATTAAGGTAATCGAGGATGTCTCTCACGCCCACGGGGCTCTGTACAAGGGCCGGCTGGTTGGCACAATTGGTCATGTCGCATGTTTCTCCATTATGTCGGGCAAGGCGCTAGCAACCGGCGAAGGGGGAATCCTGATAACAAACGACAGGTACATCTGGGAGAAGGCTACCGCGTGGGGGCACCACGGCCGCACCGTAGCCACCCAATGGACCGGTGAACTAGACGAGCAGATCATCACCGCGCCCGACCTGACGCCTTTTGTGGGAATGCCCTGGGGCGGTTACAAGTACCGGATGCACCAGCTTACCTCTGCAGTGGCTAGAGTCCAATTGAAGTACTACAAAGAGCGCATGGAGGAAATCCAGAAGGCCATGAATTATTTCTGGGACCTGCTCGAGGGCGTGCCTGGCTTGCAGGCTCACAGGCCGCCGAAGAATTCGGGCAGCACGATGGGCGGCTGGTACGCCGCGCGTGGCATTTACAAGGCCGAAGAGCTTGGCGGCCTGCACCTCCACAAATTCGCCGAAGCTGTAGCCGCCGAAGGTGCCATTTGCGGTGCCGGCAGCCGGCGCAGGCTGCATGTGCATCCACTGTTCAATGAGGCGGATATCTACGGCCACGGCAAGCCGACCCGGATTGCCAATTCCGACCGCGACGTGCGCGAGCCGGAAGGTAGCCTGCCGGTCACGGAGGCAGAAGGAGACCGGGTCTATGGTATCCCGTGGTTCAAGCACTACTGGCCGGAGATAATTGAAGAGCACGCGGCAGCCTACAGGAAGGTGGCCGAGAACGCCGACCAGCTCTTGTAGCATGTCGGCTGCATCGCAGCCCGAGAGAAAACAAACGGCGGGGGCAACATCGCCCTCGCCGCTTTGTCTTGTGTCCTCACGAATTGTCCGCTCATGGAGTCGGTGGTTTAGGGTTTACGACGACGATCGCGTGCGGCGACTCCTTGCCGTCCGCCGTCACTGTGTATGTGTGGATTTCGTAGCGAAGCGGGCGCTGTTCCCAGAAGAACGCTCGCGGGGTGGATATCAGCAGCGCGAAAGTGCCATCAGGGTTCACTCTATGACGATGACCTGGGATCATTCTGTAGTATTTGGCGTCATCCAGCGTGTCATAGATCTGGGTTTGGATCACAACCAGCGACCCGAGCGGAGCCACGCCGACGACCAGAGTACTGGGACCGATAGTGTCACCTTTCTGGGGGCTCTTGACGATTGGCGCCTCGCCCTCAGCAGGCAGCTTAGCTATCGGTTCAGTGGTGTCGGCTGCACGTACGGCGACTGACATGGCCACCGCAATGCAGGTGAGCATCACGACAAAACGGGTTCTCATCTTTGGTGTCCTCCTCTCTAGAGACTTTGGATCTCAATGATGCCACAGTGCGACGCTTGTATTAGCCGGATGCAAGCTTAAGGTGTTGGCGACCTCTGCTGTACGGTGATAATAGCGTGTGGTGACTTATCGCCATCGCGTGTGACAGTGAAGACATGGATCTCGTAACGCAGTGGGCGCTTCTCGCCAAATGACACCAGCGGTGTGGCGATCAGCAATTCAAAGCTGCCGTCTGGCTTGGGCGCATGGCGGTGGCCGGGCACCATCTTAATGAATTGGCCGTCGAGTTGGTCATATACCTCCGTTTGGATTACGACAACCGAGTTCGGCTGGGCTCTGCCGATGACCAGGGTGCTGGGCCCGACCTGTTCACCGTTCGTCGGGCTAGTGACTTGTGGTGTGTTCCCATAGGTGGAGGTCTGGCCTGTCGCTGCGCCGGCCATTGCCGCGGTCAGTTGGCCGCTGTCGGACGCCGCGAAGTACGACCCGCCGCCGATCTGCGAAAGCTCCTGCAGGTAGTTCTCGGCCTCCGAACCGGGGGTCAAGTCGAACCCGATGGTGTTAATACTGATCTTCATCGAACTGTTGGCCATTGCCGCCTGCGCTTCCTTCATCGCATCTTCGAGGGTCTCGTTGGGAGCCGTCAGGTCCACAATCTCAGCCGCACATACCGCAGCAAACAGAAGCAGCGCCAGTAATGAGGTCACGAGAGTGTTTGGTATTCTCATGGCTGTTGGCCACCTCGAGTGGTATCGTGGTAACTCGTGATTGTTACCAGCGTACGCGCCGGGTCTTCCTGGCCCGCGTTAGCGTGGCAGGTATCCTCCCCGTCACAAAGTATGATCAACTGCCCTTCTTTGCCATTACCGTTCTTCACTAAGTAAGTTGTCGCCTTATATGCGGCGAGCCTTAGCGGGGTCGAGCCGTTTGCTCTAAGTTCCTGAGCCGCTGAACGCATCGTCGCGGCATCGGTGGTAAAACTGGCCACTTCCCAACACATGCAATCGCCGCCAAAGCCCAGCAGGGCCCATTCGTGCCTGCCATCATTGGTCTGGTTGACCGCGTCTATCAACGCGGCCTTGGCTTGCTCTATCTTTTGCCCGTCCATGCTGCCGCTACAGTCAACCAAAAAGCACATGGAGATCTCGACCGTGAGCATGCTCGCCCACAACTTCTTTTGCTTCTCGATCTCGTTGTTCAGAGCTTGCTTAGCGGCTTCAATCTGCTTGTTGAGTAGGGCGAGCTGGTCCGCGGGGGAGAGAGACTTGTTGGCGCTATTCTTGCCCATGTCAATAATCTTGCTCACCAGCGTGGCAATCGCGTCACTGGCGTACTGCGCCCCCGAGGTGGCAAAGCCGCTGAAGTAGTCAGTGATGATGCCCAACAGGCCCCCAGACAGGCCTTTCACCGCCACAGCAACCTTCTTGGCCTGCAGCGTCGCGATGATTTGCCCCAGTTGGATGATGCCTTCGGCGCCCTTCTCGATCTTGCCGATATCCCCAGGCTGCAGTGTCTTCTGGTTCTCTTTGAGGAACTCAGCCTTATCGTCTTGAAATTGCTTTACTTCCGGTGGCGTGTGTTTATTGAGGTTCTGCTGCCGGACTTGGCCCCAACCGTTGACGCCGAGTTGATACTCAGCCATACATTCATTGATAATCTTGCCCCATTCGTCCGGCCGCTGCTGCAAATAGCCGCCCATGCCAAAGCCGATCTTGCCATACTCATTGTTCAACTGCTGGCGCTGTTGGGGCGACGTCTTGTTCCACAGGTACGTTTTCTGCTCCTGGGTGAGGTCTTTGATCTTGATATCGTGGCCGGCCCACTTAACCATCATGGCGGTGCTTATGCGACCAGGGAAGACGAGACCCTCTTGGTGAAACTCGATCTCGTCACTATACATCCAAAGGGGAGTACCGGATGGCGCGTTTGGATCTACTGGGCCGATTGTGGTATCGCCCTGTGTGAATACCGGAGCGGGCAGGCTCAGGCAGCAGAACACAATAAGCAACTGTGGGATTCGGCTGCTCATCATGAACCTCCCCTTGCTAGCATTGGAAGTGACTTATGTTCACTGCTAGATTCCGTACAGATGTCAGTGCCGTTCATGGCTGCTGAACGGGCGCGGCCAGATTATGCGTGCTGATGATACTGCGCAGCCCGGCCGCGGCCTCGCTGCGGCCACCTTCCGCACGCTCTCCACAATTGTTCTCACCATCACAAAGCACGATCAGCCGCCCGGTCTTCCCGTGACCGTTCTTGACGAGATAGGCTGTGGCCTTATATATCGCGTAGGTGAGGGGCGTGCCGCCGCCGGCGTCAAGGCCACTGGCCGCCGACTGCACTGCGCCAGCGTCGGTGGTAAAGGGAACAACCTGCCAGCATGTGCATCCGCCTCCGAACCCGAGTAGCGCCCATTCGGTCTTGCCGTCGTTGGTCTGGTTCACCGAGTTAACCACGGCCTGCTTGGCTGCTTCGATCTTGGATCCGCCCATACTCCCGCTTCACCGAGTTAACCACGGCCTGCTTGGCTGCTTCGATCTTGGATCCGCCCATACTCCCGCTGCAGTCAACCAGAAACAGGATCGAGAGCTCGACGGGGCCGGCCGGAGGCTCATCCGCAGGGTCCTCACCCAGCAATGCAGCCCACATGGCGCGCTGATCCGCAATCTCCTGCTTGAGTGTACCTCTGGCAAGGTCAAGCTGCTGGTTGATGAGTTGTATCTGTTCTCCCGGCGATAGAGACTTGTTGGCGGCATTCTTGCCCAGATCAATAATCTTACTCACGACAGTGGCAATGGCGTCACTGACGTAATGCGCGCCGTGGGTAGCAAAGCCCGTGCAGTAATCGGTGATTATGCCAATAAGACCCCCGGAGAGGCCTTTCACGGCGATCTCGATCTTCTTCAGTTCGAGGACGGCGATCATCTGCCCAAGCTTCTCCACGGCTTCGGCGCCCTCGTTAATCTTGGTGATGTCTTCGGGCTTCAGCTTGTCCTTGTTCTGCGTAATGAACTTAGCTTTGTCATCCAGGAATTGAAAGACCTCTGGGGGCGTATGTTTGCGCTGGGCGTTCTTGCGCACCTCGGCCCAGCCGCTTACTCCGCGTTGGTATTCGACGATGCGTTCATTGAGTTCAGGTCCCCAGTCGGCGGGCCTGTTCTTCAAATACCCAAGCATGCCACCCATCGAGGTGCTGCCGTAAACCTCGCTCATCTGCGCCCGCTGTGCCGGGGTCATCTTCTCCCACAGGTACATCTTCTGCATCTGGGTCAAGTCCTTGACGAAGACATCGTGGTCGGCCCACTTCACCATCATCTTTTGGCTGTAGCCGCCGATCCACCAGCCTTCGAGGTGGAAGTTGATTTCGCCGCTAAGCATCCACGGCTCGATTCCGGGGTATTTGGCCATGTCATCGGGAGCCGGCCCGATAGTGACACCGGGCTGGGAAAACACTACGGCAGGGAGAAGTAGGCTGATTAGGGCAACAATAGCCAATATCCGCTCGCTCACCTTCCACGCCCCTTTCCATGAACGCTGCAAACCGACGTCGCGGGATGCTACACGCTTTGCCAGTATATATGAAGCCGCTGGCGACAGTCAACCACTTCGGCCGTTGTTGTCCGAGGGCAACAGCAAGCGTCTGAACACAGCGACGAGGCGCTCGCCAATACGGGGCATTGCTGCGACAAGGCTTGCGAACAGAGTCGTATTGTTGCACAATGGCCGCAGGATAGTTGGTGCATAAGGTGAAATTGTACGTAGTCTGGAGTTGCTGTCGGCTTTCTGGGAGGGATGTTTCGTTGGCCGATAAAGCTGATCTCAAAGTCTTTGTGGTCATGCCAGTCTACGACACATAGTATCGGAGATATTGCGCAAAGGCGAAGAGAGATAGGTTTGGCGCGCCGGGATTTTCAGCATGTGGGCCTGTTTGACACCGCTATTGGCGCTTTGCTATAATCGCCGCGCCCGCACTTGGAGCCAGGCAGTGTGTCCGACTGTAGCACGTGACAGCATAGAACCCATCTTTTTCGACCGAGCGCTTTGCACCATCTTGGCTGTGTCACTGGGTAAAAATGCCATTCTTGGAGGAACATAGGCCGATGATGGACATCAAACAAATACAGGAGATACTGCCGCACCGGTATCCGTTTCTGCTCATAGACCGCGTTATCGAAGTGGAACCCGGTAAGCGGGCGGTCGCCATCAAGAACGTGACCTTCAACGAACCGCAGTTTACCGGCCACTGGCCGGGAAACCCGATGATGCCGGGCGTGTTGGTACTGGAAGCGATGGCGCAGACCGGGGGCATCATGCTCCTGACGGCTATCGAGGACTCCGGCAGAAACGCTCTGTTTGGCGGACTAGACAAGGTGCGGTTCCGCCGGCAGGTGATTCCCGGGGATCAACTGCGCTTGGAGGCCACCATCATTCGGCGCAAGAGTGACGTCGGCAAGGTGCGCGTCGTAGCCACAGTAGATGGTGAAGTAGCCGCTGAGGGTGAATTCTTGTTCGCTCTGATTGAGAAGGAATAGCAGGCATCAAATCAGTCGAGGCAGAGAGTAGTCATATGAACATTCATCCAACGGCGTTTGTTGGGGACCAAGCCGAGCTGGGTAGCGGGGTTGAGGTCAAACCATTTACCATAATCGAGGCTGGGGTGCAGATCGGGGACGGATGTGTTGTCGGCCCGCACGCTGTGATTCGCACCGGCACCATTGTTGGGGAGAGTACGCACGTCCATACCGGTGCTGTCCTGGGCGAACCACCTCAGGATGCCAAGTACCATGGCGAACCGACCAAGCTCATCATCGGATGCAGCAATGTCATTCGTGAGTATGTAACCATACACCGCGCTTCGGGAGAGGGCACCGAGACGATACTGGGCGATGACAACATGCTGATGGCTTATTCTCATGTCGGCCACAACTGCCGCATCGGCAACGGAACCCTGATAGCCAACTCGGCGGGTCTGAGTGGTCACTGCGTCATCGAAGACTTTGTCAACATCGGTGGTCTGGTCGGAATGCACCAGTATGTGACCATCGGCACGATGGCGATGGTGGGAGGGATGTCGCGAATAGTCCGCGATGTGCCTCCCTACACGATAGTGGAGGGTAACCCGGCTGAGCCGCGCGGATTGAACTGGCGAGGGCTGGCGCGGCACGGCGTGTCTGATGAAGATCGCGCCGAGCTCAAGAGGGCTTACCGATCCCTGTACCGCTCGGAATATAACATCAGCGACGCTCTAGCGGTGATCGAGCGCGAACTCAGGCAAACCGATGAGATAGTGTATCTTGCCGAATTCCTCCGCCGCGTGGACGCCGGCTATGCCGGCCGACAGATTGATCCCCACTAGCCTGCCTGCTCACCTGGAGAGCCCCGATGAAAGACCGCTCACAGGTTTTCATTGTCACCGGTGAGCCGTCGGGCGACCTGCATGGGTCTTTGCTGGCCGAAGAGTTGACCGTTGGCGGCAATGTTGCCATCACAGCGGTCGGCGGAGGCAGGTTGAAGGCCGTCGGGGCGGACATATTCATAGACAGCAGTCGCTGGGGTGCAGTCGGCATACCGGAAGCACTGCGCAAGTTGCCGACGTACTGGCTGGGCTTGCGTAGAGTTGTCGCCAGGTTACTTGCACAGCCGCCCGACCTACTGGTACTGGTGGATTTCGGCGCCTTCAACATGCGGTTGCTCAAACGTCTGGGCGCCGAACGCAGGTCGAAGTGTTTCTATTTCTTCCCACCCGGCTCCTGGGGCCGTAAGCCGCGCAACTTTTCGGACATGGCGCAGCTCACCGACTGTGTCGCCACCCCCTTTCCCTGGTCAGAGCAGATCCTGCGCCAACAGGGCGTAAATGCACATTTCGTCGGCCATCCGGTCATAGACCGCGTCAAGCCTGCAGATGACGTCGGGGCGCTGCGCAGAGAGTTGGGGGTGCCTGAAGAGGCTTTCTGCCTCGGGTTGCTACCGGGTTCGCGGGTCATCGAGCGACGCTTGCTGGCGCCGCAGATGATTGGGGCGGCGGCACGGCTCAACCAGCACTATCCGGAGGTGCATGTGCTCTTTTCCCCGCCACCCTCAGCGGCAGGGGGCACTGACCGCAATATCAACCTGGCTCAACTCGACGACCGGGTGACCGTGGTGGACGACAGCTTGAAGATAATGCAGGCAGCGGATCTCATCGTCACGGCCTTCGGCACGGCGACATTGGAGGCTGCTGCTGTCCGGTGCCCGATGATCGCGATATACAGGGGCACACAGGCAATGTGGTTGCAGTTGCGCTTGACAAAGCTGGAGACTGAATTCTTCGCCATGCCCAACATCATTGCTGGCGAGACGATCGTACCGGAAACGATTAAACCGGACGAGACAAACGCGGAAGCTCTGGCGGCGATGATCGGGGAATTGATCGAAGACGAGGCAGGGCGTCTCGAAATGAAAAGACGCCTGGCTGGGGTGCGAGAGATACTCGGGCCGCCCGGAGCAGCCAAGCGAGCCGCCGAGCTGGCCCTGGCTACTATGACATAAGCAACTCGCCACCTTTGAACAGCACGTTGACTTGTCGTCTGATCGGAATACAGATGTTGAAGACGTGTTCATAATGCTATCACGTTCTGCGCTTTGGAAACTGAGGGAGTTCTTACACGGCGTCAGTCTGGCGTTGCTGGCAGCTCTGCTGGTAATGGGGCTTTCGGCGGGGCTTAATGCTAGTGTCTTGTTCAATACGAAGAACGTATTCCAGCCCATTTTTGAGAGTATCGTAACGATCACTGACGCAGCGACATTGGCGCAGTATAAGGCCGACCTGCTTAGCGCGGCGCTTCAACTGTTTGCCATTGTACTGATGGCCGCGGTTGCCAACGGAGTGGCGCTATATATTGGCAATTGGATAGGACAGCGGGTGCTTTTCGAACTGCGCCGCAAGCTGTTCGACAAGCTCCAGTCCCTGTCACTTGGCTACTTCGATCGGCACCGCATTGGGGATCTCATATCCCGGATCAATAATGATACTGCACTGATTCAGGGGACTATTGGCTCTAATCTGACGAAATTCATAGTGACACCGCTGACGGCTTTGGCCATGAGCATTTACATGATACAGATATCGTGGCGCCTCACATTGGCTCTGGCTGTCGCCCTCCCTGTCGTGGCCGTGGTGACGGTCGTGGTGGGCCGGTATATCCGGCGGTATGCTCTCCGCGTCCAGGAGAAGCTGGCAGACCTCACGTCAGCGACGGAGGAGACACTGGGCGCGATGCGTGTGGTAAAGGTTTTCGGTCTGGAAGCCCGGGTTCGCGAGCGCTTCGGGAGGGAGAACGAAGGGGTATTCCGCGGACAGATGAAAGTCGCACTGGTTAAAGCGTCGACTAGTCCTGTTGTGATGGGCCTGGTTGGGCTGGCGTTGTGTGCCGCGCTGGTCTTTGGCGGTTATGAATTGGTGGCAGGCCGCATAGCTGACGCCGGGGCCCTCGTCGCTTTCATCCTGCTGCTTCAGGGCACGGGCAGCCATGTAAACCGGCTTTCCAGACTGTATCTCGCCCTGCAACAGGCAGAGGCGGCCGCCCGGCGCATATACGAAATACTCGGCGAACAGCCGGATATCGTCGAAGCCGAGGATGCCGTCGAGGTCGAAGAGGTTAATGGCGCTATCAGCTTCGAACACGTACAGTTCAGCTACAGTGAGGGGTATCCGGTGCTCAGGGAGTTCAACCTTGAGATCGCTCCGGGCGAGAAGGTAGCCATCGCTGGCCCCTCCGGCGCCGGCAAGACCACCGTCGCCAACCTGGTGCCCCGGCTCTACGATGTGGACGACGGCGCAGTGAGAATTGATGGGGTGGATGTCCGCAAACTCCGCAATGCCTTCCTGAAGTCCATCATGGGTATCGTTCCGCAGGAGACCTCACTTTTCAGCACCACAGTTCGCGACAATATCGCTTTCGGCAAGTCAGATGCCATCGAAGAGGAGATCATTGCTGCAGCGAAAGCGGCGCGCGCACACGAATTCATCAGCGGCTTGCCTCAAGGCTATGATACTCAGGTCGGGG
The DNA here is from genome assembly GCA_029821145.1 of Candidatus Zipacnadia bacterium. GTDB lineage: Bacteria > Armatimonadota > Zipacnadia > Zipacnadales > UBA11051 > UBA11051. Next base: position 23,489 of record JALGTY010000006.1, on the reverse strand, counting down.
AACGGGGTGTGATGCTGTCCGGAGGCCAGAGACAGCGTATTGCAATTGCGCGCGCGCTGCTGCGAGCACCGAAGATCATCATTCTTGACGAAGCGACATCTTCGCTCGATACTGAGACGGAGTCCGCAATTCGTGCCGCCCTGCAAACACTGCTGCGGGACCGCACTGCCATCATCATCGCCCACCGACTGTCAACTATCAGAGACGCCGACCGCATCATAGTCATTGACGAGGGGCGAATTGTCGAACAGGGCACGCATGATGAACTGATGGCGCGCGACGGGCTCTACCGCAAACTGTACGAAACCAAGGAACTGCTCGCTCCCAACGACTTGCATGACACCAACCCGGAGTAGGCACAAGATTGGTGTAAGGCCTAATGAATACGCCCGCACAACAGCAGCCCTATAAGCCCTACAAAACCTGGTTCTACAATCTGCTGCTTGCTCTGCTATCACCGCTGCTGCTGTTGTGGCTGGCCTGGCGTCTGGTGATCAGGAAGAAGTCGCGGGAGGGTCTGGCCGAGCGTCTGGGTAGTCTGCCTGAGGACATCCTGGAGCTTTGTAACACCACTGACCCGGTGGTGTGGTTCCATGCCGCCTCGGTGGGCGAGGTCGCGGCTGCCGAGCCGATAATCGCCGCCTTCCGCATGCAAGAGCCGCTGGCTCACATCATCCTCAGCACCATCACACCCACCGGCCGGGCCCGTGCGGAGAAGATCGAGGGGCATGTGGACGGCATCATCTACTTCCCGTTTGACATGCCCTTTGTGGTGCAGCGGGTTCTCTCACAGATTGCACCGGACCTTTTCGTAATGGTGGAGACCGAGTTGTGGCCGAATGCCCTGGCCGAGACTCGCCGCCGAGGCGTCAAGGTTGCGATGGTCAACGCACGACTTTCCGGGCGGTCATGGAATAGCGGACGGTTTCTGGGTTGCTTGTACAAGTGGATGTTGGACGGTGTCTGGGTAATCTGTGCGCAGTCGGAGCTGGATGCCGAACGCTTTGTGAAGCTGGGAGCAGCGCAGGAGCGCGTGGTGGTGGCCGGCAATTCTAAGTTTGACCAGAACTTCCCGATCATCTCCAGTGCGCAGGCGGACAAATGGCAACATGACTTCGGCTTCGGTCTGGAGGACAAGGTGCTGCTTGCCGGTAGCACTCATCCTGGCGAGGAGCAGCAGGTCCTGCACATATTTCAGCAGTTGCGCACTGAGTTTGGCGACCTGCAGTTGATCATTGCGCCTCGCCATCCGGAGCGCGGTGATGCAGTCGAAACCCTCATTCGCGAGATGGGTTATGATGTTGTCCGTCGCACACGCGTGCTTGCCCAGGACGCAGAGCCGGTGCCGCTGGTAGCCGAATCCGCCGTCGCACGCGTCGGCTTGTTGGATACCATCGGTGAGCTGGCTTCGCTTTACTCGGCCGCCGATGTCGTATTCGTGGGCGGGAGCCTGGCCAACATCGGCGGCCACGACATCCTGCAGCCGCTCGCACAGGGCAAGCCGGTGATCTTCGGCCCGCACATGCATAAGACAAAGGACATAAGTGAGCTCGCGCTGCGCGAAAATGTGGCCTTTCAGGTGCGCAACGCCGAAGAGTTGCTGCTGAAAATTGCCGAACTCCTAACCGACGAACAAGAGCTCCTTCGCCTGGCCGCTGAGGCCCCCACCATGATTGAAAAGTACGCGGGCGCTTCTGAACGCTGCGCACTGGAATTGGCCCAGCTCCTGGACGCCGGGACGGCGGAAGGTGAGCAGTAGAGATGTCACACGGGCCCGGCAACTTCTCGATCGAGAACTGCTGGCGTACCATGGTGGCAAGGCGCTGCCCTTGGAGCTGGCTATTGTTCCCCCTATTGTGGCTTCTTTCCGTGCCCTGGTGGCTTGTCGTGTGGGCCAGCCACCACATGTACCGGCTGGGCATGAAGAACTCCCGAAAAGCTGTTTTGCCCGTAGTTAGTGTCGGCAATATATCCGTCGGCGGAACGGGTAAGACAACGACCTGCATGTACCTGGCGCGTGAACTGGGGCAGAGCGGCCTGGTAGCTGGAATCGTCTTGCGTGGCTACGGGCGCCGAAGCAGGGGAGCGCTGTTGGTGTCAGATGGCCGTGAGATTGTGGCGACCGCTGAGCAGGCAGGCGACGAGGCATGGCTCTTGGCCAAGCAGCTTCCTGAATGTCCGGTAGCTGTCGCCAAGCGGCGTGAAGCGGCCGTCAAGCTTATCGCCGAAGGCACCGAAGCACAGATAGTATTGCTCGACGACGGCTTTCAGTACTATCGTATGGCCCGCGATGTTGACCTGGTATTGCTGGATGCGTACACGGCATCGGGCTCGGACTGGCTCTTCCCGGCGGGGCTGTTGCGTGAGCCGTACTCGTACCTGTCGCGCGCTAGCGACATTTGGATCACTCACAGCGATATCGCCTCTGAGCAGCAGTTGGCACGTGTCGAAAAAATTGCTCATCGGTATGCGCCAGGCATCTCGGTGGTGATTACAAGTCACGCTCTGGACCGGCTTACGACCTGGGACGGTGAGGCGGTTGGCATTGAGGTGCTGAGCGAATGGCCAGTGGTTGCGACTGCCGGCATCGGCAATCCGGAGGCGTTCTTCAGTCATGTAGCAAAGCTGGCCGGCCGGCCCGTCAGCGAGCTGGTGTTTGCCGACCACCATGACTACAGTAGCGCGGATTGGGATACTATTGCCGCCTCGGCGGCAGATTGTGAGCATACGGTGGTCGTCACCACCCCGAAAGACGCAGTGAAGATGCCCGACCCGCCAGCGGGATTGAACGTGTACGTGATGCACCCCACGTTGGACGTTCAGGCAGGTCACACGGCCATGGCAGACCTCCTACGACGCATCTGCGCGCTGGCGAGATCTGCCCCTGCATCGGCCAGGGAGGTATTGCAGTGAGCGGCCAGCCGTACGGCTTCAGCCTCCGTGGCATCAAGCACATCCTCACAAGCTGGCTGGTTCGGGCAGTAGCCTGGTCAGTGCGGCGCATGCCCGGAAGCTGGCTGCGGGGCCTGAGCAGGCTTATTGCTGCGCTATTGGTGTTCTTTACTCCGAGACGTCAGGTTATCGCGGAGCAAAATATCAGACAGGCTCTTGGTGAGGGTATCTCTGACCAACGCGTGCGCGAGATCCGTCGCAAGTGCGTCCGCAACTTGACCCGTGCGATGCTGACGATGCTGCGCCTACCGGCGATGAGCAGAGAGGAAATCATCGAGCGGGTGTCGGCCAAGGGGTGGGAGCATCTTGAGGCGGCGCTTGCCCGCGGCAAAGGCGTGCTGGTGATTACGGCACATCTCGGCAACTGGGAGCTACTGGGGGCAAGGATTGCCGCCCAGGGCTATCCCGTGGTGGTGGTCGCACGTGATGCGGCTCACACGGCCACTGCCGGGGTAGTCAATCTAGCTCGGGAAAGCACCGGCATACGGGTGATAGCGCGCGAAGATGTCCGGGCGATGCTCCGTGCCCTCCGCGCTAACGCCATCTTGGGTATCTTACCCGACCAGCACGTCGCTGAAGGTGGGATCGTAGCGGATTTCATGGGCCGGCCCGCAATGACAGCCACGGGCCCAGCCAACCTCGGAGCACGCACCGGCTGCGCTGTTGTGCCGGCCTTCTGTTGCTACGACCCAGACGGCTCAACGCAGATCGAAATCCTGCCCCCGCTCGACCTGGTGGACAGTGGTGACCGCGAGCACGATCTCATCACCAATACGCAACTCATTAACGATGCCATCGGCGACTACATAAGAAAGTACCCGGACCAGTGGCTGTGGCTGCACCGGCGCTGGAAGGTAAATGCCAACGGCGCTGACGAATAGGGGGCGAAGCCTTGCGCATGCGAAGTTCTGTAACAGTATGGATTCTGCTCATAACATTATTGCTGGCAGAGGGAGTGCACAACGCTATGGCCAAGGAAGAAAGCATACTGGTGACCCGGGAAATGCGGCAGAATGCTGTGGCCAACGCAGAGCGCTTTGAATGGGCGAAGAGGCAGCGTGACCGGGCAGTGGTCCGGGCCCAGCGCTGGCTGGAAAAATCGGACGAGGAGCTATGGGAATTCGTACCGAGCCCAGACACCCCGCGCGACGCTCAGGTCAACAGAACAGGCATCGGTTGTCCCAAGTGCGGCAAAGAGCAATTCACCAAACAGCCATACTGGCTCATTGACTTCGAGAATCTTCCCTGGAAGGTGAAGTGCAACAACTGTGGCGAGGTCTTCCCGAAAAACGATTTTGAAGCATACTACAAGTCAGGTCTGGACGAACACAATATCTATCAGGATGGCGTAGGCGACCGCTCGCTTCTGTTCAACACGGACCACCCGGACCCCAACGACCCGCTACACATGTACGCGGTGGACGATGGGCTGGGCTACAAGCAGGACGACAAGCGCTGGGACTTTGCGGCCTATTACGGTTATCGGATGTGGATGGATTGCATCCACGGGGTGACCGCACTGGCGAGAGCCTATAGTCTGACTGACGATGCGGCCTATGCCCACAAGGCGGGCGTAATACTGGCCCGGATCGCCGATGTGTATCCTGACATAGACTACAACCCGCAGGTGCACCAGAAGGGCTTCTGCATTTCCTGTGGTGGTAGTGGCAAGGGGCGCATCCAGGGCTGTATCTGGGAGTGTTTCACGGCCGATGAGCTCGCCCTTGGCTATGACATAGTCTATGACGCGATCAAAGACGACCAGGAACTGGCAGATTTCCGCAACAGAATGGCTGAGGAACACAAGCTGGCGCTTACGGGCGGCCCGGCCGATGTCTGCAAGCATATCGAGCAGAACCTGCTGGTGGAATTTGCCATAAGCGTCCAGGACCGCCGCATTCACGGCAACGCCGGGATGCACCAGCGGGCCATGGTGGCCACGGCTATAGCCTTGGACGACTCCGACCTGACACCCCAGTATCTGGACTGGGTGTTTGCCCCCGACGGCGGGGAGGTACCTACCGTGCTGACCGATGTAATATGCCGCGACGGTCTGTCCTATGAAGCGGGCATTGGCTATTGCAGTCTTCCCGGCAGATCGCTGTATAACGCCGCGGATATGCTGTACAGATACGGCAAGTACCAGCGGCACGATATGTACCGAGATTTCCCGAAGTTCAAGAAGTGCTTCACGATGAACCAGGCGGCGCGGATGCTGGACCAGGTAAACGCCAAGATCGGAGATTCGGGCAAGACGCAGAACTGGAGCGGCGGCGGCGGACTGCCACTCAAAATGTCTATGACCGGATACCGGGTTTATGGCGAACTGGCCAACGCAATGGCCGTCGGCTTTTCGTGCTCCTGGGATCCAGCCCGCCTGGCCGGCGACATCTATGATGCCGAGCCTGACGCAATACTCGAGCGTGTCAAAGCGGAGTGGAAGAAGCGCGATAGGCGCCTGCGCAGCTTTAATTCCGGTGGCTACGGCCTGGGAGTGCTGCAGACAGCGAAAGCGGATTACGGTACCGCGGCATATCTCTACTACGGTCGCTCCATTTTCCACGGTCACGAAGACCGCCTCAGCTTCGGAATCATGTCCAAGCATGTGGTGATGAACCCCGACCTGGCCTACCCGCAGTACACCGGCCACTGGCCAAAACGGATAGGATGGGTAAGCCACACCGTCAGCCACAACACGGTAATGGTCAACGACAAGGGCCAGAAGCGTGGTTGGGGCGGCAAGAGCGAACTGTTTGAGCGCGAAGGTCCGGTGCGGCTCATCATCGCTGACGGCGGAGATGTGTATGACAACGTCAGCACTTACAAGCGCGCTCTAAGCCTCATAGACGTTTCCCACGACGACAGCTATGTCCTGGACGTGTTTTGGGCTCGCGGCGGGTCGAATCACCGCATGATCAACAACGGCGCGGCACCGGACGTCACTTGCACGAATCTAGCCCTGGAGAGGCAGGCAACCGGGACCTACGCCGGGCCCGATGTGGCATTCGGGGAGTTCTATGACGGACCTGAGAATTGGGACTACGATGGCTCCGGTTTCATGTACCTCTATGATGTCGAAAAGGGAAAGGCGGCGCTGCCGTTCACGATTGACTGGGACCTCGTGGACAAGCGCGGCAATATCGCCGAGGGCAAGGACCCACATCTGCGCATGTACTGCCTCAGCGAAGTTGACGAAGTAGCCATTGCCAGCGGCGATCCCCCCCGCAACAGCCCTGGCAACCCCGATTCACTGCGCTATATCATGCGCTCCCGCTTCGGAGATGAGCTGCAGACCCAGTTCGTTACCGTGCATGAGCCATACGAGGCACAGCCGTTCATCAAGAATGTCATGGCCCTGCCGATTGCCAGCCACCAGGGGCAAGGCTTTGTGGCGGCGGTGCAAGTGGAACTGGCCGATGGCCACCGCGATGTGATGATTCTGGCCGAGCAGCCTGGCGTCATCACGGCGGGAGATATGACACTCGATGGCCGGTTCGGCTTCGTGCGCCTGAGTCCCGAAGGTGGAGTCGTATTTGCCAAGCTGGTGGAGGGAACCTCGCTGGCATACGGCGGTTTTGCTTTGTCTCAGTCGCTGGCGGCTTTCACCGGCAAACTGGTATCTGCTGACGATTCTGACCCGGACGATGTAGTCCTTAAACTCGACCGGCCTCTGCAGGACCAAGGCGTCTCAGCACAAGGTCTGGTCGGACGCTATATCATATTTGATAATGCCGAGCGCTCTGATGCGAGCTATGAGATCATGGCTGTTCGGGACGACAACACCATATCCATCGGCGACATGACGCTCATCGAGCGCTTCGTTGACCCAGAGCAGTACGACAAGGGCGTTGTGTATAATGTGGTACCCGGCGAAGCTTACAGGATTCACCTGAGCGCAACCTGGAGCAAGTAGTTTGCGCCCAGCTCTGTCACGGCGCTGCCTGCGCTCGTGAAGGAACCGCTGCCAGGTCCAGAGAAACTCAGAAGTAATGGATAGCGTGACCGAGACCGAGCACAGGCAAGATGCCCCGGCAGGAGGTTACCCGTTACGGCTGCGGACGCTGGTTATCGCGGTGCTGCTGGCCGTTGTGGGCGTAAAGCTGCTGGTCTATAGTCGGATGGTGCGCTGGGGCGCGAGCATTGACTACGGATTGGCCGTGCTGGTATTGCTGGTGCTGGTCGAGCCGTTGATGGAACGCCTGCTGAAGATGGGCCGGCGCGATCTCTTGTATATCTATGTATTCGCTGTCGTCGCGACCGGAGTCTATGACGGCGTTCAACGGTTCCTGCCGGTTTATACAGCCGCCCAGTATTTCTACGCCCCGGACAATAACTTCGCTGCGATTGCTGATCTTTACCCCGAGTGGTTCGTGCCCCATGACCGGGAATTGATCCGCCAATTCTACGAAGGTGCAATCGGGCAGCCTGACCTCAGCCCCTGGATAGCACCTCTGGCGCTATGGACGCTCTTTTTTGTCGTGCTTTGGTTCACTTTATTATGCGTCTGCACGCTACTGCGCCGCCATTGGGTGGAGAATGAACGCCTGGCGTTCCCCCTGGTTACGGTCCCGCTTTACATCACGGCTCTCACGCCTGAGCGCATCCGCCCGCGCAAGACCATCTGGCATGAGCCGCTGATGTGGGCCGGAGCCGGGCTAGTGACCATCCACTTCATCACCATCATGCTCCATGCGGCCAATCCGGGAGTGCCGACGCTGGGGCCCAGCTTTGACGTCGGGCAGTTCTTCACCGAAAAGCCTCTGGACGCATTTCGGCCATATTTCCGTTTCATATTCAATCCGGCACTAACCGGGCTGGCCTACTTTGCGCCGCAGGACCTGTGCTTTTCCATGTTCTTCTTCTTCTTTCTCATCAAGCTGCTGATGTTCTTCTATAGATGGACAGGTATTCGCCAGCCCTCCGGCTTTCCGTTCTTCTGGGCGCAGGCTGCCGGAGCTTTCGTGGGCATCGCAGTCTATTATGCCTGGGCCGGTCGTGGGTACTTCACCGGTCTGTGGCAAAATATATGGTATGGGCAAGACAGCCAAGGCGCTGCTGCTGCAGATCCCGACGCGCCGTTCACCTACCGCTTTGCTGCCATTGGGGCCGGACTTGGCCTCGCGTTTCTGTGCGTCTGGTATGTACTCGCCGGCATGACTTGGTGGGTGCCTGCGGCCTTCTTCGCGCTTATTATCCTGTTCGCTACCATCTTCACCCGCGGTCGTGCCGAGGCCGGCATCGGGTCTCTTTCTTCCTTCCCGTTCTGGCAGGCGAGCCGGCAGCTTAAGAGCTTTCTCGGCTCCAGACCGTTGGCTCCCAATAACAATTTCACCAATCTGACGATGCTTGGTAGTCTGATATTTCTGCACTTCAGCGAGTATCCGGAGACCATGACATACCAGATTGAGGGGCTGAAGATCAGCCACGACGCCCGTCTCAACACCAAGCACATGGCGGGCATGATGACGCTCGCCGTGACCGTGGGCGTCGCGGTGATGTTGTGGGTATCGGTTAGTACATACTACACCTGGGGTGGCAACACCCTTGGCCTGGGCGGCGGAGGTAGCACACAAGGCGGCTACGAAGTACGCATCACCGTTCGCGAGCTGAGCGAAGTCAGCGACATCATGAACGGCAATCATCTTGACCCCGATTGGTATCGCAACGGCTACACGATTGCCGCGTTCGTATTTACGCTGCTTTTGGTGGGAATTCGGATGCGCTATCTGCGCTTCCCGCTTCACCCTCTGGGCTGGGTGATGACATTGCCTTACGGCTATGCCTACTGGGGGCCGTTTCTGGCCGCCTGGGCAATCAAATGGGTTATACTGAAGGTCGGCGGCATCCGGCTGTACAACAACCTGGTGCCCTTCTTCATAGGGATGATCGTGGGGCAGATGTTTTCCGTCAGCTTACTGTGGCAGATCGTAGCGTTATTCATGAGTGAGCGGTGGCGAAGTCTGGCCGACCCGCTCAATTACTTCTAAGCTGGCGGTCGAGACAAGGAGGAGGCCTCGATGAGAACTGTGCTGTGGCCGGCACCGGTACTAGCTGCACTATTGTTCACTATCGGTGTGGTCAACGCGGAGATAATGCCCTTGATTGAAGCCCAAACGAAGCTGGAATACGGCGGGGAACTTGAGTACACCATTGCGGTGCCGGATGATTGCAAGTCGGTGCTGCTGACCATCAGTGCCCGCATGGATTATCCTTCTGCAGGCGGTAGCACCTATGTCATGTCCATACTGTTGAACGGCCAGCCGGTCACACCCGAGATCAACCGCAGAGCTAGCCGACTGCTCAATAAGCCCTTGAACTTTGAGATGGCCTCCGGCCTGAAGCTTACGTGGTTCCGCTCCCCGAAATGGCGTGTGGTCTATTCACCGGATTTTGACACCGTACAAAGCGAAAAAGCGGGCGGCAGCAGGGTACTCGATGTGGATCCGTACAAGCTGGTGCTCGATGTGACGGATTTCGTGACGCGAGGTGAGGGGAATACGCTGGCACTAGCCCACGCGGGGGAGGCGATGAACCTACGCAATTATTTCAAGGATAACCCCTCCCTGGATTTCTATCTGGCGGAGCTTTCGGTCGAGTTTTCGGATCAGCCACCGATTTCAGTTCCCGCGAAGATGAGCCGACACACGCCCGACACGCTGATGGTGGACCCGCCACAGCCGGCGGATGTGCAAGAGGCTTGTATCATAGGGAAACACGGGGCGCTGAAAATCGCACTGCCGGGTGCGGAACTCAAGTTCACAACCAGGCTTTCATACCCCGGTGGCGGCTACAACTACATCGGCAGGCCCGCAGACGAACGCTCTGAAGACGATTTCACCATCACGGTGCAGAGAACTGACGGCGAGGCGAGGGTCGTTGCAGAGGGCAAGGCCTATTCGCTTACGCGCATGATCAAGCTGCTTGCAGACCACATCGAAATTGCCGACACGTTCACGAACTTGCGCAACGAAGTGACTGGCATCAAGTATGATAATCATCTTCAAGCGCCAAAAGGTTCGGTTATTGACGCTTATCTGGGAGGTGACCACAGTCCGGGTAAGACCAGTGTAAGCGGCCTGGAGAACACTTCCCTGTACCTGGCGCTGGAAGACTGTGGCTGCGGCATCGTGGCCCTGGACGACGTTTCGCGCTATCAGGGCGTCATTTACTACGATGCCGACGGCGGCGGGATACGCAGCAATCATTTCGGACTCGCCGCGGGGACTTCGCATACCTTCCGCTTCAACATTTACCCGACGGCTCGCGCCAACTACTGGGACATGATCAATCTCGCCCGCCGCGACCTAGACGTGAACTTCACCATTCCCGGCGGGTTCTCGTTCTCGGGGCCGGGGGGCATACTTAACTCGACTAAGGAAGATCTGAACAAGTGGCTTGACATGCGTGGGGTGAAGATATTGTCCAGCGGTGTGTGGTTTGACAGGAGCAAAGACGCGCAAGTGCCGTGCTATCACGGCACTCACATGCTGAAAGCCACAAAGCTGCGCCAGCGGCTCAAGGATGGCGTGGCCAGATTGCGCGAGTGGTTCCCGGATGTGAAGTATCTCATCTATATACATAGCTACATCAACACCGACGAGACAGCGGCCGAACGATATCCCGAGGCCCGCCTCATAACCCCGGATGGACAGCACTATATCAACCCGGGGTACACTAAACGCATCGGCATCCCGTTTGCCTACTTCTACATGACACCGGAAAACAGCTATTTCGAGGCCATGAAGGAAGTGGTGGACATGTGCCTGGATGAGAACAAGATACACGCACATGGCATCTACTGGGACGAGATGGCGTGGTGCTCTTCGCGATACACTTACAAGGCCTGGGACGGCTACAGCGTTGAGATTGACGAGCAAGGCCAGGTTACTCGCAAATTCGCATACACCGGGCTGATAAGCCTTGACGCGAAGCGCCAATTGGCGGAGTATATTCTGAGCAGGGGCAAGCTGATCGGCAATTCGTGTCCGACGAGTGAGACGATGACGAAGCTGCATTTCCCTCGCTTCGCCGAGACCGCGGCAAGCTGGTACCCGGCTCGATCGCACCTTTACACACCTATCTCGCTGGGGGACCACAAGACCGTTAAGGACTGGCCGACGCTAATTGCCGATGTCCGTAGTAAGCTTGACCTGGGGACGGTGTATTACTACTACGCACGTCCGGACCAGCCTGCCCCGACGATTACGCAACACATGTTTCCCTTCACGCCGGTCGAACTTCACTCGGGGTGGCTGCTTGGTGAAGAAAGGATTCTCACGAAGCTTCCCGGCACTTACACGTTCGGCGATGATGCACAAGTGAAGGTCTATTGGTACGGCAACGAGGGCGGAGCGGTTGCCAAAGAGGCGAGCCAGGAAGTTAAGCAAGGCCGCCGGCTGGTTCGCCTGGACCTGGCCGAAGGCGAAATGGCAGTGATAGTGCGGGCCGATGCAGACAGATAGGACACAAGAGCAAACAACAGGAGCGGCATCGCCAGGGCATCGGGCCGGCGTGTCTGACCAGTTGCGGACGGTGCCGAGGACTGACCGTCTCATCATACTGTTCGTTGCGGCAGCGGTGATCATCGGCAGCAGGGCCCTAACGCCCGACGCGAGCGGCTATGGCACACACCGCCAGCTTTTTATGTTACCATGCTTCTTTCATGCGCTAACACATCTTCCGTGTCCCCTCTGTGGGCTGACGACGGCATTCACGCTGACGGCTCACGGGCAGATCATTGAGGCTTTCGAATCGCACTTGTTGGGGCCGCCACTCTGGGCGGCAACCGGACTGGTAGCACTTGCAAGCGCACTATCGCTGCTGCCGGGAATGTCGTGTCTGAGGCGCATGATAAGTATTTTGCATAGCCCGGAATTCGCTCGCCGGCTTCTCTTGCTCTTCCTAATCGCCTGGCCGGTGAACGTGTACCTGTACGTTGCTCAACACTAACCCGGATAATTCACCAGACGCGTGGCTCGGCCTGACCTGCGCTTAGTATGTGTTTAGCGTGGAGGTTGCCGATGGCGAGTCGGGCTGGAAGCTGACATCTGCACAAGCAAAGCTTGCGCAGATGTCACCAGAGCTTTGCCAACAACGCAAAGCTCTGGCCGACCTACGCGTCAGAGGTTAGTTGGCTGAATACGCTAAACAGATACTGCGCTTAGCGCAGGTCAGGTGAGAACGCGATTTATCGCGTTCTCAGCTTCCCGTTCGACAGGCTCACGGCCCTGAGCAACGTCGAAGGGCAGCCCGAGGTCGTTGCGTGATGTAGGCTAATGTGGCATGGGCATATTATGAAAAACGTGAGGTCGCTGCGAAAAATATACTGGGCCGTGGCGGTGCTGATCGGTCTTGGTGTGGCCCTGGGCGGCGTGTATTTGTGGCACCGGCTGGCAGAGCGTAGCGTCGTCGAGGCGACCGGCGGTCCGAGCGTGGCGGCACCGGTTGCCGCCGAGCCGGGCGGTATGGCCACCTTCGAAACATTTCAGATCGCGATTCCTGACGGATGGCAGCGGGTGCCGGAGCGCGAAGGGAGAGATGGCGGCGTACTCCTTTACCTACGCGGACCGGCGGTGGGTGACCAGCATCTGGTTATTGCCGCCGAGGTCTATCCTGTAGCAAAGGGTGTCACTCTATCCGGGTTCGTGCGCAGCTACACAGCAGACTGGCCCATCGAGAGGTTTCCGGTGGACAGGGAGGTCAGGCTTTGCGGGGAAGCGGCGCAAATGGTCGGTTTCACCAATGCGGACGGTGATAACCTGGTACTCTTTTGCGTGTACAAGCAGCAGGCCTATGTAGTTGTGATGGTCGCGCCCGCCGAGACCATGCCTGAGTGTACCGAACTTTTTCACGAGGTGCTTGGCGGCCTGCAGTTATATGAATAGCATAATACCAGACCCGAACCTTCATAAGCTAACACGTGACAAGGGAAGGAATCCTGGTCCGGTTCGTTGAAATAATTAAATTCGAGTTAACCATTGCAGTTGTGACAGAGCATGGGCCGAGAACTGGATGGTGTATTCGAGAGGACGAAACACTGGTAGTCGCATTGAGGAGTTGAGAGCATAATGCTGGGAAAAGCCATTCGGATGGAGCGAATCAGTAATCGAGAGGACGGCCGGACGGTGATCGTGCCGATGGACCACGGGGTGACGCTGGGGCCGATTGAGGGTCTGATTGATATGCCGGTCGCGGTGAACAAGGCTGCTGAGGGCGGCGCGGATGCAGTGCTCGGGCACGTGGGCCTGCCGCTGCTGGGACATCGGGGATATGGCCGCGATATCGGGCTGATCCTGCATCTTTCCGCCAGCACCAGCCTCGCGCCTGACCCGAACCGGAAGGTACTGGTGAGCCACGTTGAACGGGCGATAAAGTACGGGGCTGATGCTGTTTCCGTACACATAAACCTTGGTGCGGCGGATGAGAGCGTAATGCTGCAAGATTTGGGAGAGGTGGCGATGAAGTGCGAGGAATGGGGAATGCCGCTGGCGGCGATGGTATATACCCGGGGGGCTAAGATCGAGAGCGAATACGACGTGAAGGTCGTCAAGCACGCCGCGCGCGTTGGAGCGGAGCTGGGCGCGGATTTGGTTAAGGTCAACTATACCGGCAGCGCAGAGACTTTCCAGGAGGTGGTCGAGGGCTGTGGTGGCGCCAAGTCCGGAGGGATCAAGGTGGTCATCGCGGGCGGCGAGAAAATGGAAACTGACCGGGAGATACTCGAAATGGTGGACGGTGCCCTCACCGGCGGCGCATCCGGTGTGTCCATCGGTAGGAACGCGTTCCAACACCGCACGCCCGAGAAGATAGTCGCCGCGATCGTGGGAATGGTGCATGGTGGGATGAGCGTGGATGAGGCCTTAAAGACCCTCGAGGAAGACTGACGCAAGCCCAAGCCACAACAACGCTGCTGCGTTGGTTATTGCCGGCACAGTAGCTGGGCTACAAGCGGGAGGACTGACCTGGTATGAAACAAGTGTGGGTCAAGGTTGATCCGTGGCAGAAGGACCTCGTGACCGCGGCCCTGGAGGCCGGCGCAGATGCAGTCCTGGTCCCCGAGGGGAAAAGCGCGGAGGTCAAGAGCCTCGGCATTATCCAGACCGTGGCACCTGACGGAGACCTACGGCTGGGGGAGGATGTCGTGGAGGTGGAAATTGCGGACAAGGAGAGTGAGCGCCTGGCGCTGTCTTTGGGGCAAGCCAAGACAGTTATCGTTCGTGCGACTGACTGGACCGTTATTCCGCTGGAAAACCTGATTGCCGAGGGGGCAATGGTGATCGCGGAGGTAACAAATGCGGCTGAGGCGCAGGTGGCGACAAGCACCCTTGAAAAGGGAACCGCCGGGGTTCTGCTGGTCACTGATGATCCTGCGGAGATCAAACGCACGGTCGCTGCCCTGAAGAGCGAGGCCGAAGAACTCGCGCTTGAAGTGGCGGAGATCACAGAGGTACAGGTTCTTGGTATGGGCGACCGGGTATGCGTGGACACCTGCAGCAATATGTCGGTTGGTGAGGGGATGCTGGTGGGTAACAGCAGTGCGGCCATGTTCCTGATCCACGCGGAGTGTGTTGACAACCCGTATGTGGAGCAGCGGCCGTTCCGCGTCAACGCGGGGCCGGTTCACGCCTACATTCGCGTGCCGGGTGCAAGGACCAGGTACCTCTCAGAAGTTCGCGGCGGTGACGAGGCGCTCATCGTAGGCCACAACGGAAAGACGCGGACGACTATCGTGGGTCGCTCGAAGGTCGAGCGCCGGCCGCTCTTGCTTATCAAGGCTCAGGCGGAAGGCACGGAGGTGTCCATCATCCTGCAGAACGCCGAGACTATTCGCCTGGTCACGCCAGAGGGCGAGCCGATCAGTGTCGTCGAGTTGATGGCCGGCAGCAAGGTGCTGGTCATGCTGGAGGAGAGCGGGCGGCATTTCGGGGTCAAGGTCGAGGAGACCATCGAGGAAAAGTAAGTCAACACAGAGCACTGATAGGACATAGAATGGAGTTTGCACTATGGCAGAGCAGGTTCCGGTACTGAAATTCGGCGGATTGACACTCCAGGGCCTGAGGCGTTTTGGCGCTGACGAACAGCGCCTCCTGGAAAACTGCCAACAGCAGGAAACGGTCAATGACATCTATCGGTTGCTTGCGGAACGGCGCAACATCGGCAGAAGCCAGCGGCTGCATCAGATCGCACGCCAGTTCATCCTCCCGCTTCATGGGAAGGGCCTGACGCCGATAGTAGTAGTGTCGGCCTTCGACTGGGCCACTGACAAGCTCAGCCAACTTGCCGCCTGTATCAGCCCCGACCCATCGCCACGGGAGTACGCCCGGCTGCTGATGTCCGGCGAGTTACGAGCCAATGCGGCGTTGTCCATAACTCTGGAGGCGATCGGCATCCCAGCGCGGTCCATGACCGGCCGCGAAGCCGGTATCGTCACCGCCAGCGGGCCTGTGGACGGGGTAATCTCCGAGATTAAGAAAGGCCACATCACTGAACTCCTGGAGAAGAAGATCGTTCCCGTAGTCGCGGGCTTTCAGGGCTATTACTACGATGCAAAAGAGCAGCGCGACGAGGTATCAATTCTCGGGCGTGGTGGCAGCAACCTGACTGCGGTGGCCCTGGCTGACGCCCTGGCCCAGCCGGATTGCATCATGTTCAGCAATGTTGACGGCATCTACGACAAGGACCCCAACACCTTTGACGATGCGAAAAAGATTGACGAGGTGACTGCGCACGATCTGATGACTTGGGAGCCTTTTCCACGCATCATTCAGCGAGAGGCCGTAGAATACGCCGTCGAAAGGCACGTAGATATCTGGATACGCAGCGGATTCGACCCTGACCTGTCCGGCACACTGATTAGGTGTAGGGAGTAGGTAAATCGGCGCCATCCACAGGTTTCGATGAGCAAGCACTTGGGTAAGCTATGAATAGAAACCCTCCCTTTGACGCACTGAGCGCTGCAGGGGCCCCGGATGCCACTGGCAGCGCTCAGTTGTTTCTCGGCATAAACATTCCCCGGAATCAGTCCTGTCTTTCCTCGTGTTGTCTCCGTTCCGGCTTCAGAAAGCCGTGTGTGTGGTGAACAATTTCCGCAGCAATAGCGTCAACCAAGCCAGTCATAAGCGCTTGACCCGAGGGTCTTGCTTTGCTATACTCAGGCGCGCTGAAATCCCCAATAAAGCAGAATGTGCGCGTGTGGGTATTTGTCGTGACCGAGGTCTCGACACCGTTTGCAGCCTCGACAGGCACCATCGTCCAAGGAGGTCCGCAGTATGATTCGCGTTGAGGGTCTGACCAAGTACTACGGTGCGCACCGGGCTATCCACGATGTGACCTTCCAGGTGGGTGCGGGCGAAATTGTTGCATTCCTTGGGCCTAATGGCGCCGGCAAGACCACCACAATGCGCATCCTCACCGGCTTCATGCCCGGCTCGGCAGGCAGTGCTGAGATCGCGGGCTACGACATATACACCCAGTCAGTCGAGGCCCGCCGTCACATCGGCTATGTGCCAGAAACCCCGGCGCTCTATCCTGACATGCGGGTAAATCAGTACCTTAGCTTCTGCGGCAAGTTGTACGGAATGTCCTGTGCACAGATCAGGGAAGCGCGGGAACGGGTAGTCGAGACGTGCGGGCTTGAGGAACGGTACGACGACATCATCAACCACCTCTCGATGGGCTACCGGCAGCGCGTTTGCCTGGCCCAGGCACTCATCCACGACCCCGACATCCTTATCCTCGACGAGCCCACCCTCGGTCTGGACCCTAACCAGATCAGGCAGGTGCGGGAGTTAATCAGGAGCCTGGCCGGCGACCACACCGTTATGCTTTCCACTCACATTCTGCCGGAGGCACAGGCCACCTGCGAGCGCGTAATCATTATCAACCACGGCGAGATCGTCGCTGAGGACACCCCGGAAGCGCTCACCGCACAGTTGCGCCAGGCTCAGACGATACTGGTCAAGGTCGGCGAACCCTCAGACGCTGTGCCACGCCTACTGCGTGACTTGGAGGGGATAACGGGAGTAGAGCCGGTGCGGGGCGAGGCCGGGACATACTATGTGGACACCGAAATTGATGCGGATATGCGCAGTGAGGTCGCCAAGTTCATTGTCAAGAACGATTGGGGTCTGCTGGAACTGCGCGCCATTGACATGAGTCTCGAAGACGTATTCCGTTACCTAACGACCGAGGAGAAGGGTGTAGCTTAGACATGCGCAACATCATTACCATTGCTGGCCGCGAGATCCGCAGCTATTTCGTATCGCCGCTTGCCTACGTAGCCATATTCTTCTTCGTGTTTATCTGCGGCTTCATTTTCACACTGGCAATTGCCACCGGCTACACAGCGGCGGAGATGGGGCCACTGTTTGGAAGTATGGTTTTCATCGGCCTGATCCTGGCTCCTGTCTTGACGATGGGGCTGCTCGCCCAGGAGACCAGCAGCGGCTCGATCGAACTGCTGATGACCAAGCCGATACGCGACGCCGAAGTGATCGTGGGCAAATTCATCGCTGCCGTCGCCGTGTATTGCTTAATTCTGGCAGTGACCCTGGAGTTCCCCATAATGTACGAAATCTGGGGCAATCCTGACTGGGGCATGATCGCCGCCGGCTATATTGGGCTCTTGGCCTGTGGCATAGCCTTCATGGCCATCGGCACCTTCGCCAGCTCCGTCACCGACAGTCAGATCGCGGCCTGGCTTATCAGTACTACAATTCTGTTGTTCTTCTGGTTGGTTGGCTTTCTGGGGTATTCCTCCACTAGCTGGGTTACCGATATCGCTAAGCGCATTTCTATCTACGAAAACTTCGGCGATTTTGCGCGCGGCATTGTGGATGGCAAGAATTTGCTCTTCTTCGTGAGTCTGGCGATCATATTCTTGTTCATGAGTGTACGCGCCATAGAAAACCGTCGCACAGTCTGAACTGGTAAATCAAAGACGAAGGGAACTGGACGCGCGTGTACCCGTTGTCGGTACAAACAGAGTGTCAACCTCCTTCGGGCAGGTGAAGCGTAATGGGCGAACGGGAAAACCATGTGGATGATTCAAGTATGGACGGCGATGCCGCCAGACAGGAGCTTCCTGACCCGCGTCTGGTTGTTGCTGAAGCTGCGCCCGGATCCGCGCTGATGCTGGCAGGCAAGATCGCCGCATGGGTTGGTCTGGCGGCGCTGTTGATAGGTCTGTTCTGGACCGGCATCACCAAGACGCTGGGTACAGCGCCGAAGGTGCTGCTTGTCCTGGGGCTGGTTGGTGTCATTTTCTGGCTGGTGACTAACATCACGGCCGTTGTCAAACAGGTGCAGGCACGTGGCTTCCAGGCAGTGCTGAACTCCGTGCTGTTCACCGTCTTTGTGATCGGCATAATCGTGATGGCCAACTACATCGCGGGGCGGCATCACATGTTCCGGGCGGACTGGTCGGAGGCAAAGCTCCACTCCCTGGCCCCAGGGACACTGGACATAATCAGAGACCTCGAAGAAGACGTAACGATCACCGCCTTCATCTCTCCCGAGCAGTACAACGCCGACCAGATACGCGAGATGCTCAATGAGTATGAGATCCACTCTAAGCGCATTGAGCTTCGTATCTACGACCCGAAGCTGGCGCTGGAGAAGGTTGAGGAGTACGACCGGCCCTTCGATGGGACCATCTTCGTTGAGACCGAGAAGCGTAAGGAAGAGGTGCAAGGCGGCACCGAAGAGCAGATGTCAAGCGCGATACTAGCGGTGACAACCGGCGAGAAGACAAAGGTATATTTCCTGACCGGCCATGGCGAGCAGAACCTTGATGCATTCGGCGAGCGGGGCCTTACAGTGCTGAAGCGCTATCTCGAAAACGAGCAGTACGAGGTCGCCAGTCTCCCACTGTCCACGGAGAAGGATCCACAGGTGCCTGGCGACTGCGCGGTGCTGGCCATTGTCGGGGCGCAGCAGGGCTTGCTGGAAAAGGAAACGGAGGCGATCGGACAGTATCTGGAGCAGGGGGGCAATCTGTTTCTAGCGCTGGCATCACCGCCAGCGCCGAATTTCGCCGACATTCTGGAGCCTTACGGGGTTCGCCCGCTGACCGGCCTGGTGATGGACCCAGCGCGCGCTTTTCAGGGCAACCCCTCGGTGCCAGCTGTAGTTCAGCCGCAGGGCCATGACATCGTGGACAACTTGGCGATGGTTGCCCTGCCGACCTGCGTGGGTTTTGAAGTCGAGTTCCCAGAGCCGCCGATGCCTGGCCCGGGAGCGCCGCCGCCTCCACCCACACCAGCCACGGCCATGCTTGAATCAACCGGCTCCGCCTGGCTGGAGACCAGCACCTCCGGCCCGGTGTCCAAAGACCCCGATGAGATGAGCGGACCCCTGGCACTGGCTGTTGCCATTGATCTGAGCCGCGAAGAGCCGCCGCCGCAATTCCCGGGCGCGCCGCCGCCACCTGAATCTGATGAGCGCAAGGCGCGGATCGTGGCCATCGGCGATTACGATTTTATCCGTGACGATCTGTACCGGCCTTTGCCCAGCAACATCTTCCTGGCCACCAGCTCATTCGCCTGGCTGACGAAGAACGATAAACTGGTGACCATTCCACCGCACGAGCCACTGGACCGCACAATGACACTGGCTACTGCGCAGAGGAATCTAGCTATACTGATATCGGCTGTCATCGTTCCGCTACTGGTGCTTGTTACCGGACTCGTCGTCTGGTGGCGAAGGAGGTAAGCTGGCAGACCATGAAGGGTTTCATGAGAAGTACTGCCGCCGCCTTGGTATTCGTTGCTCTGCTGGTTTATGTGTTTACCGCCGAGCGCGGACGAGTACCTCATGAGGATGAATTATTCGGCCTGAATGTCGAGCAGGCCAGCCGCTTGCAGGTCACTGCTCCGAACCTGGACCTGCTCATTGAAAAGCGTGACGACACCTGGCACGTGGAAAAGCCATTCAAGGGGCTGGCGGATCAGGACGAGGCCGAGAAACGCATCAAGGCGATTACTGAGCTAAAGCCATCCGGCACTCGCAGCGACCTTGACCTCGACGACGAGAAGTTCGGCCTCAAGGAGCCGCGCCTTACCGCAGTATTGGACTACGGAGAAGGCAAAGAAATCAAGCTGCTAATCGGAAAGAAGACGCCGGTCGGCTCCGAGGCTTACGCCAAGATCGAGGGCCGCAAGGACCTCTACATCCTTTCAGCCAGCGTCTTCAACGCTCTCAACTTGAACCCGGATAAGCTGCGGGAAAAGAAGCTTGCTAAGATCGACTCGGACAAAGCTCGCTCTCTCAGCCTTACCCACGGCGACACAACAATTAAGGTCGAGAACCGCCCTGAGGACGACAAAGACAAATGGTTCATCACCTCCCCGATAAACGCCCGCGCGGACGAGTTCCAGACCGCGCAGGTTATCACCAAACTGGCGGGCCTCGAGGCCAAAGATTTTGTCGAAAAGCCTGCGAAGGATGTTGACTACGGCTTCGACAAGCCCTCTCTGCTGGCTGAAGTGGTGGACGAAGAGCGCAACAAGGCCACCATCACCATCGGCGCAAAGTCCGACAAGCGCGCCGAAGCCTCATTGAATGGCGGGGAATTACTGTATGCGAAGGTCGAGGGGCGCGATGAGATCCTGCTGGTAGCTGCGCAGGATGTGGATGAGTTGCTCAAGCAGCCCATTGACCTGCGCGACAAGTCCATCGTGGAGTTGGATAAGCAGAACATCAACTATGTACGCGTCCAGTCGAAAAAGCGCCTGTCATTTGCCATCAAGCGCCTGCCCGACGGCTGGCATCTCGACCGCCCCGTCAAGGCCCCTGCCAATACGGGGAAAGTTGCCGATATCCTATGGGACCTCGTGCAGTTGGAAGCTCGCGAATACGTCGCTGAGAAACCGGAGGACCTCAAGCAATACGGCCTGGCTATACCCAATGACATCATCGAAGTCCACAGCATTGACACAGATGAGGTGCTGAAGATAAAGATCGGTTATGCCCACGGCGAGGACACCCACTACTGTCAAACATCAGAAAGCGATCAGGTCTATGCAATCAGCGACATGCTGTTGCTGGACCTGCCGAAAAAGCTCGAAGACATCCAGGGATCGTCGTAAAGCGGATTCCGTGCTATCCCGGACAGCCTCGATGGAGCTTGTGAGGCCGCTTCCTTTCATGTTAGACGTGTGCTGGCATCCTTGACACCTCATATCGTCTGTGCTACACTTCTCCAAAGGGTCGTCATACTACGCAACATCAGGTGAATACAACAGGCCCCCGCACAGTGGGGCTATTTTTGCGTGTGCAGGTGGTGGAGTCAAATGTCCGTCAAAGTTGTCGTGGGCGCCCAGTGGGGCGATGAGGGAAAGGGTAAGGTCACGGACCTGCTGGCCGAGCAGGCCGACGTGGTAGTGCGCTACCAGGGCGGGAATAATGCCGGCCATACTGTCGTAGTGGGCGGGGATGAGTACAAGCTGCATCTGATACCATCGGGCATCTTGCACCCCGATACTCTCTGCATCATGGCCGACGGCACCGTTATTGACCCCGAGGGCCTTGCGAGCGAACTTGAAGGCTTGCTCGCACGTGGCATAAGCTGCGACAACCTGCGCGTCAGCGGCAATGCCCACGTCATCATGCCCTATCACCGTCTGCTTGACGAACTCCAGGAGACAGCGCGCGGTGCCGGAAGCATCGGTACCACCCGGTGTGGCATTGGGCCCGTATATACCGATAAGACCGCCCGTAAGCCGCTGCCGGTGCGGATGTGGGACCTGCTGGACAAAGACGCCCTGCGCGAGCGGGTGGAGGGCCAGCTTGCCCAGAAGAACATCATCCTACAGGCACTATACGACGCCGAGCCGCTGGAACTTGAGGCCGTGGTGGAGCAAGTCTGGCAGCACGCAGAGACAATCTCAGACCACATCTGTGACACGCGGGCGCTGCTTTACGAAAAGCTGGAGGCAGGGGCCGACATTGTGCTGGAGGGTGCTCAGGGGACGTTCCTGGACCTCGACTACGGCACCTATCCCTTCGTGACCAGTTCACACCCAATCGCCGGCGGGGCCTGCCTGGGTACAGGCATCGGTCCAACCATGATTGACGCGGTCGTAATAGTGACCAAGGCCTACAGTACCCGCGTCGGAGCCGGCCCATTTCCGACCGAGCTGGACAGCGAGATCGGTGACCTGATCCGCGATAGGGGACAGGAGTACGGCACCACCACCGGCCGGCCACGCCGCTGCGGATGGCTTGATGGAGTAGCCCTGCGCGCCTCGGCACGCATCAATGGCGCCACCGTCATTGCGCTGATGCTACTGGATGTGCTGGACATATTTGAAACCATCAATATCTGCACAGCCTACGAAATCGGTGGGAAGAACTACAGCATGATGCCGGCCAACGTCGAACTACTCAGCGAGGCCAAGCCGGTATTCGAGGAGATGCCGGGCTGGGGCTGTGATCTCGGCGCAACTACCGACTATGACGATCTTCCGCAGGTGACGCGCGACTATATCAGCCTGATCGAGGAGGTCGCCGGCACCCCTGTCGGGCTTATCTCGGTGGGACCCAGCCGCGCGCAGACTATTCGCAGGGCCGAGATCTGAGCAAAACCGGGCCCGGCATTGACACCCAGGGGATTTTTGGCCTATAATTCGCGCTGGCGCTACCACGATACCGGTGGCGCAGTCGGTTTAGCGGGTGCCGTTAGCTCAGGTGGTAGAGCATCTGACTTTTAATCAGAGGGTCGCAGGTTCGAGTCCTGCACGGCACACCAGGTTATCCGGTGGTCCCATAGTCTAGGGGTTAGGACTCCGCTCTTTCAAGGCGGCGACACGGGTTCGAATCCCGTTGGGACCACCAGATTCTTTCGGGCGGGTAGCTCAGCTGGCAAGAGCGCATGCCTTACAAGCATGATGTCGCAGGTTCAAGTCCTGCTCCGCCCACCATAAAGCACGCATTAGGTCGGCAGATGCGCCGGCGACTAAGTGTCGGGCGGCGCATCAGCCGGCGAACAGGCACACTCTCAGGTGGCCAGATAGCTCAGCCGGTAGAGCAACGGACTGAAAATCCGTGTGTCCCCAGTTCGAATCTGGGTCTGGCCACCAGTTTCGTCTGTACGGCTTCGGTAGCGGCCTCAGAGTACCTTCGGGGCTATACGTGAAGGGCGATCCCCCTCTCGCGTAGGATAGGCTTCCTAGCCTGTCCAGAGCCGGGAACGCTGCTTGCCTTTGTTGCAATGAATTTGGGTGCCGACGTAGCTCAGATGGCAGAGCGGGTCACTCGTAATGACCAGGTCACCGGTTCGATTCCGGTCGTCGGCTCCACCCATTCCCACCCTCCTGAACCTGTCTATGAAGACAGGTTTTCTTGCTGCCCGTGGCGAAGGTATTCCTCAGCCATTAGTATTCGTTTGGTCAATTCCCTGAGCCGGGAGCGAGTCTATGAAACCCACGTGCGCAGTTATCCCTGCCGCCGGCAAGGGCACGCGCCTGCATCCGTTGACATACGCGATCCCCAAGGAACTGCTTCCACTCGGGCAATGCCCGACAATTCAGCACATCGTG